>JAYTQD010000659.1:0-2628 GCA_043746935.1 Acidobacteriaceae bacterium
TCACCGCGCCGCTGCGGGAAGTGAATGCTCGTCGGGATGCGGCAGCCGCCAAGGGCGCATTCCGGCGCGCCTTGCCCAATCGGCTGGCCGACCGCTGGATTGATCTGCATCCCCCGCAAGATTGGACCAATCGCGGACTTGTGGAAATGGAACGTAACGCTCATCGCTGGGAGATTATTCCCGCCGGAACGGAAGGCTACGACAAAGCGGAAGTTACCGTCGGCGGCGTCGATACCCACGAGCTTTCCGCCAAGACGATGGAAAGCCGCAAAGTGCCTGGATTGTTTTTCATTGGCGAGGTGGTCGATGTCACCGGTCACCTCGGTGGTTTCAATTTCCAGTGGGCCTGGGCCTCGGGGTTTTGCGCGGGACAGGCAGCGTAGTCAAGCTTTCCCGGATTTCGGCAGTGCCCCGGGATGATCCGCCCGCAAAGCCCGGTAGGGCACCGGAGACGAAAGCACGGTGGAAGTTGAGGTCATGCCAAAAGGCGTCAAGCGGTCAATCAAAGATTCCAAATGTGCAACGGATAGCAAGCCTGCGCGTAGAATAAACGAATCGGTGCCGGTAACGCGGTGGCACTCCAAAACCTCCGGCATTCGCTTCACCGCCACGGTGGCTCGGCTGACCATATTCTCGCCGCCCGAAATCGCCAGCCGCATATATACGACAATCGGGAAGCCAGCTTTCGAGGGATCGACGGAAGCGTGATAGCCGGTAATGATACCCGCCTCTTCCATGCGGCGCACGCGCTCGGTCACGGCTGGCGTGGAAAGGCCAACACGCCGTCCAAGTTCCGCGCACGACAGCCGGGCGTTCTGTTGCAAGAGGTCCAGGATGTTCCATCCCAGATCGTCGAGTAGTTTGTGGGGATTGGCGAAAGACATCCTAGTGTCTCCTGCTTAATGATCGTAAAGTTATTGGCAGGTATTGTCCACATATACATAATTAAATTCATATTTAGCCAGTGGTTTCGGCTGTTAGAGTTTCCTCATTCCTCTTACACTCTGCTAAAGAGCAACCCTAGATCGGGTAACCCGGCGGGCATCAATCGTAATCTTTACGCGATGCTGTGCGGGTGCGACACTGGGTTGTTCGAAACGAAACGAAAAGAAAAGAAAAGAAAAGAAAAGAAAAGAAAAGAGTTCAATGGCGAGTGCAACGCTCAAAACCGCGGAACCATTCCTGATCGAGCAGGACTACTCGAAGTACACGCCGGAGAACCAGTCGGTGTGGGCA
Organism: Acidobacteriaceae bacterium; assembly: GCA_043746935.1. GTDB lineage: Bacteria > Acidobacteriota > Terriglobia > Terriglobales > Acidobacteriaceae > JANXUC01. The sequence continues at coordinate 1,237 of JAYTQD010000659.1, forward strand.
GAGCTGGTTGGCCGACGTCTGCCGCAACTCGAGGAGTGGGCGTGCCGCGAATATCTTGATGGCTACGACGTGATCGGTCTCCGCGCCGACCAGATTCCTAATTTGCGTGACATTGCGCGCCGCCTGGCGCCGCGCACGGGCTGGGAGACCACGCCGGTCAGCGGCTTCATGCCTTCTGACGCCTTCTTTGAAATGCTGGCGGCCCGCCGATTTCCCACCACCACTTGGCTACGAGACCGTACTTCCATTGACTACACGCCCGAGCCTGATATTTTTCATGATGTTTTTGGGCATGTCCCCATGCACGCGCACAAAGTTTTCGGAGACTTTCTGCAGCACTATGGCGCAGTTTGTGCGCGGGTTGAAGACAAAACTATTCTTGAGAAAATCGGCCGCCTCTTTTGGTACACGGTTGAGTTCGGTTTGGTTCGGCAGGACGGCAAGGTGAAGGTCTATGGTAGCGGCGTTATTAGTTCGCACGGCGAGTGCCTCAACGTAGTCAGCGGCAAATGCGAAATCCGAGACTTTACTCTTGACGAAGTACTGGCGACGCCCGTCAAGGTCGACGAAATTCACAAGCTGCTCTTCGCGATTGAAAGCTTTGACCAGATTTACGAAGCCATGCAGCAAGCTGAGAAGCGTCTATTGCAGAACGCGTAGCCTACAGCGTTGCCCCAGAAGCCGCGCCCCGCGCCGCCGGACGCTGGCTGCCCGCCAGTTCATTCAAAGCCTGCAAGGGAATAGAATCCACCAGCGCTCGCGTATAGGGATGCGAAGGATTGCGGAAGACCTGCGCTGTTTCCGCGCACTCAACAATTTGACCAGCCGACAGAACCGCCACGCGATGGCTGATAGCTGCGACCGACAACAGATCATGCGAAATATACAAAATACTCATATTGAAACGCCGGCTCAGGTCGGCGAATAGCTTCAATATCTCTGACTGCGTTACGGGGTCGAGCGCGCTGGTAGGCTCATCCGCCAGCAGCAGGGCGGGGCGATGCAAGACCGCCATTCCGATCAGCACGCGCTGCGCCTGTCCCACACTCATCTGCGAAGGGTAGCGCCGGAGGAATTCTTCGTCTGAGGGCAGACTTACCGTCTCCAGCATTTGCCGGATTGCTTGCTGGCATTGGTCGCGAGGCCCGCGAACGTGTGCTCGCCAAGCTTCGGCGAGCTGTGTGCCGATACGTAGCGCGGGATTCAATGATGCCAGCGGACTCTGTAGAACCAAGCCGATTTCCTTGCCGCGCAGGGCCCGCATGTCGCGCTCGCGGAGTTGCATTAGGTCGCGGCCCTGAAATGTAATTGATCCGCGGGTTTCGCCGCGTTTTAAATGTAATAATCGCAGAATCGCCAAAGACAGCGTGCTCTTCCCACAACCGCTTGGCC
>JAYTQD010000660.1:0-6969 GCA_043746935.1 Acidobacteriaceae bacterium
AGCGTTCCATTCGTGGCCAGCGCCACCCGCAGCCCCTTGTCCGTGGCATAACGGGCAAGCTGGAAAATGTCACGCCGGAACAGCGGTTCGCCGCCACTCAAAACAAGAATCGGGCTGGCAAACGCGGCAATCTGATCGACGATGCTGAACGCCGTTTCCGTGGAGAGATCCGTGGGAGAACTGAGCTGCGTCGCCGTTGCGCGGCAGTGAATGCATCGGAGATTGCACCCCTTGGTCACTTCCCAGAAAACCAGCCGGGGCATGAATTTCTCCTCGCTTGCGGGGTGGTTGATGTTATTCAAGGCAAGTCCTCCTCGTTCGGAAGCCCGGAAACCAGCGCCTCAGATCACAGACTTGATGTTAGGCCTTACTCAACACAAGCAGCCGTGACTCAACGTAAGCGAGGCTGTGATCGGGATCACATCCCGAGGGGATACTTGCCAACAGATTCGCTTGGAAAAAGGTTCGTTAGCGAAAAGAAAAAGAAAGGGACTCGGCTTGCGCCGCGTCCCTTGAAAGTTCTGTCGGCAGAGGAGCTATTTCTGTGGAGGATTCGGGTTGGAATTGTTCGGAGGATTCTCCGATGAAGGAGTATCCAGCTTCGGGCGCGCCGCATTCCTGCCTTGAGTCGTCGGCGTAATGGTCAGAGGTGCCTGTAGGGAAAACGTGAGCACGGTTTCCGAGGGCAGACTGATCTGCTGGCCCTTGGTTGCCGCCTGCACCCCGCCGCCGATTCCGCCGCCCGCCGCCGCGCCAATTCCCGCGCCTTTGCCGCCGCCGGCGATGCCGCCGATAATCGCGCCGATCACGGAGCCTGCTCCCACTTTGGCGACCGTGTTCTTCGTGCGAGAAGAACCTTCTCGACGATACTGCGTTGTGGAAACCGTGTAGTGCTTGTTGCCCACCTGGATTCGATCCAGCTGCAAAGCCAGCACTGAGCGCCCCTGGAATTTGCCAGCGCTCTGCACTTCGACCACATGGCCCTGCACGTCGTAGCCCTCGGGAATGACCACCTCACCGTCCACGGCTAGCGGCGAGTCCAGTGTCGCCCGGAACGTCTGCCCTTGCTGTGCCGTCTCGCTATCAATGCTGTCTACCAACCGCACCGCGAGGGACGTTCCCGATTCCACGGTGACTTTCGCAGGAGCCGGAGGAGGGGGCGGGACTACGGGCGCTGCGGCTACAGGCGCTACCGGGGCGACTTGGGCTACCTTGGCCACGGGCGCAGGTTCATAGGTGTCGTTCGAGCGAGCATAGCTGCGCTGCGCCACGGGCCGGCTGGCATGGGGCTTTACCGCTGGAGCGGGGGCTGACACGGGCTGCGGCGTTGCCGCGGCCTGTACCGGGGCTACCGTCATGTTATTGACCACTGTCTTTACGCCCGGAATCGCCGCCGCCTCGGCGGAGGCCTGTGTGCGCTCTGCCTCCGTCGTCACGGTCCCGGCCAGCGTGACCACGCCGTTCGCGGTCTGCACCAGGATCTGCTTGCTCTGAATTGCCGGGTCGGCATAGAGCTTGGCTTGGATGGCGCTCGTGATCTGTGGGTCGCCGCTCGCGGCGTCGTTGTTGGCGGCGCTGCCGTGCTGCAACTGTGAGCAGCCGAGCGTCACCCCCAATACTGAACTGATGAGCATGCCCGAAACGTAGAGCGGAAGTCTGTATTTCATAGTCTGGCTCCTGTACAAAGCTTTTACTTAGTTTTAGATGCGGGAAAGTTGCGGCGCAATAGAAGAAAATATGTACCCACACGCAATGAACGCGCGGCTGCTTGGTCAGCCCGAACTTTTTGACTTAAAGTATCACGGAAAGTAATCCAGCTAACTAACTATTATGCAATAACTTATAGTCAATGATTGAAGCTGCTTGAGCTGGAGCGCCGGCCTTGGTGCGGGCATCTTTCCCGCGGATGACGCGTCCCTGGCACAGTACGCTGGCGTCCTTCTGGCCGGAAATTTCTTCCGGCATCTCGAAGATGAGTTCCAAGAGCGCGTTGGCCGGAAAGACATGCTCCCCGTTAAAGAGCACTCCGGATTGGCTGATGTTTTCGATGATCCCCGTAAACCAAGTGTGAGTGCTTTTGGCGCGATAGCGCACCGCAATATCCACACGGAGTCGACGCGCGCGGGGCGTCCAGGTGGGACCCTTTTCCGAGTGCGTGTGGCTGCGCCGGATTGACCCCGATTCGGCCACAACTTCAACGCGCTCGGTGCGGCGCATGGTCTTCCAGTCATACGTATACTGGGCAGCGCACATTAGGCACACCTGGTAATAGTGACCATCCTGGGCACGGCGAGGCCACGAGAACTCGTGCGAGCAACGACCTAACGACAAGACATCCATCAACTTTTGCGGCATATGTATCGATCCTGGGGACTTGCGCCTACAGTTCTATGTTGAACCCTGGGAGCGGAACTGGGTAGGTTACTATCGTCTCATTCCCGGGAAGGCCTTACGGAACTGTGCCAGCGGGCGGGCAGTTTCGGTGAAACAGGGCAATACTTAGGGGTGGAGCAGACGATGGCGGGCGTCACAGCCTTCATTTTGGCGGGCGGCAAGAGCATCCGGATGGGGCGCGACAAGGCGTTTGTGCCCTGGGAGGGCCGTACGCTCCTGGAGCGGGCTCTAGGGGCGGTGCAGGCTGTTACGCCGTGTACGCGGATCGTAGGGGCGAGAACGCAATTTGAACCGTACGGGAGCGTGGTGGAGGACATTTATTCCGCTCGGGGGCCGCTCGGGGGCATTCATGCTGCTTTGCGAGCGACGGAAACGGATCTCAACCTCATCTTGGCCGTGGACTTGCCTTACGTCACCCCGGCGCTGCTCGCGTATCTGATTGAGCAGGCGAGAGAGACGCAGAACCTAGTCACTGTGCCTCACTTTGCCGCCGGATGGGAGCCCTTGTGCGCCGTCTATCGCAGAGAGTTTGCCGAGGTCGCCGAAGGCGCTTTGCGAGCAGGTCGGAATGCTATCTACCCCCTCCTACAAGGCCCTGGGGTGCTGGGAATCGACGAGGCAAAACTTGTAGCTTGTGGGTTCTCGACGCACATGTTTCGCAATATCAATTCAATCTTGGACTTATCAGCTGCATCAGACGCGAAGGCGCTAGACTCAAAATAGACGAAACCCGTTTATGCCCGACACCTCTCTAAACTCGTACATTGAATTCCGCGAAGTCTCGAAGTCTTTTGGTTCCAATCACGTGCTCGACCGCGTGAGCTTCGACGTGCAGGCGGGCGAGACGGTCTGCATTCTTGGACGTAGTGGGGTTGGTAAGAGTGTGGCGCTCCACCACATCATGGGCTTCATGAAGCCGAATTCGGGTCGTGTCATCGTCGCCTACGAAGACATTACGGATTACACCGAAGAACAGCTGGTGCCGGTGCGCAAGAAGCTGACGATGGTCTTCCAGAATGGCGCGCTGTTTGATTCCATGAGTGTGGGAGAGAACGTGGCGTTCCCCCTGCGCGAGCGGCGAACGATGACGGAGGAACAAATCTTTCAGATTGTGGATGGGTTGCTGGAGATGGTGGGCGTGAAACCGATGCGCGATCTGCTGCCGTCCGATCTTTCCACGGGCATGAAGCGCTCGGTGGCCATCGCGCGCGCACTGGCGGCGGGACCAGAATGCGTGCTCTACGACGAGCCCACGACCATGGTTGATCCGCTCATGGCGCAACTACTGGGAGATCTCATTAAGCGCCTGAATATTCAACTCAAGCTCACCAGCGTGGTGGTGACGCATGATATGCGGTTGGCGAAAAAGCTGGCGAACCGCGTGCTGTTTCTACACGAAGGCAGGGCTGTCTTCTTTGGGAATGTTGCTGAAATGGAACAATCGCAAGAGCCCATCATCCGCGAGTTTTTGGAGCTGGATGAGTTGAAGATTATGGCGGATTGATTTTCGTTTAGCGGCAGGCACTCTCGCCTGCTCACCCAGGCGAGGGCGCCTGGGTCTACGCGATCAAAAGCCTTGCCGGACGAGCTGTTCCACTGTGAGCGCGCTTTCCATACCCCTACCGCGCATCATTTTCTCCACGTATTTTGCCACGATGTCCACTTCCAGATTGACCGCGTCGCCGGATTTCAGAGATTTTAGGTTCGTACTCTCAACCGTATGCGGGATGATGGCGACCGTACACCCGCGGTCTTCCAGTTTGGCGACCGTGAGGCTGATGCCTTCGATGGCGATAGAGCCCTTATGGACAACGTATCGTTCCAGCTCCGCTGGGAGCTGGATCGTGAGCCACCAGTTGTCTGTATCTGGGATGCGCTCAAATTTCTGTAATTGACCGACACCGTCCACGTGGCCCTGCACGATATGGCCGTCGAACCGCCCGTTGGCTCTCATCGGTAGTTCAAGATTCACGAGGGTACCGGTCTTCAATCGCGAAAGGGAAGTCAGCCGCCAAGTCTCTGGAGCCAGATCAGCATGGAAAGCGTCGGGCGTAATGTCGAGCGCAGTCAGGCACACACCGCTGACGGAGACGCTATCCCCGATCTTGAGCTCGGTGGGGGCGCGCTCTGCGGAGATCTGAATCCGACGGTTTTCGCCGCGCGCGTCGATGCGGGAAACGCGTCCTACTTCTTCGATGATGCCGGTAAACATGTTGCCTCCGGGAAAGTCATTGTGAGTACGGATCTCTCAGTAGCCCCTCAACCGCAAAATCTTTTCCCAAGCGGTGCAGCTGTACATCGCGCAGCTCGACTGCATTCTCCAGTCCGGCTGCGAAGGCAACCGCGCCATCGCCGAAAATCTTAGGCGCTAAGTAGAAAAAGATTTTATCCACCAGTCCGCTATCCAGGGCGGATGTATTCATAAGAGACCCGCCTTCGACCAGAAGGCTCGTGATTTCGAGCTCTCCCAGTCGCTTCAGAATGGCGGAAAGATCGAGTCCCGCACCAGAGCGCGGAACGTGCTCGACGCGCACACCGAGTGCCTGCAATTCTTTCTTTCGTAATGCGTCAGTGATCTCCGTAAAAATAAGAACATCTTCGCGAACGCTTTGTGCCAAGCGCGAATTCAAGGGCAGGCGCAAATGCGAATCCAGCACAACCCTAAGCAAAGGCCGGCGACGGGCAAGGCCTGTGCGATCCGTGAGCAACGGATCATCGGCAAGCACTGTGCCGATGCCGGTCAGGATAGCGTCGGATTGGTGGCGTAGTTGTTGGACGTGGGCGCGGGCGGCATCGCCTGTGATCCAGTCGGTGCGTGTGCTGCCCCGGCTGGATGCGCCAAGGTCCGAGCGCAGCGCGATTTTCCCGTCGAGCGTCATGGCGCTTTTCAGCGTCACGAAGGGAATTTTGTGACGAATGTATTTGGCGAAGGCTTCGTTGAGCTTGCGGGCTTCTTGTTCGAAACCACCGACCTCTACTGCAATGCCCGCGGCGCGCAATTTGGCGAAGCCTTGGCCCGCAACCAGCGGATTCGGGTCTTGCATGCAGCAGACTACGCGGCGGATTCCGGCTGCGATGACGGCGTCGGCGCAAGGGCCGGTTCGGCCTTGGTGGGAGCAGGGCTCGAGGTTGACGTAGAGTGTGGCGCCGCTAGATTCTTCTCCGGCTTGCTCTATTGCGAGAATCTCGGCGTGTTTCTTGCCTTCGAAGGTGTGGGTGCCCTTGCCGGCGACTGTTCCGTTTTCGGTTACGATGACCGCGCCGACGTGAGGGTTAGGGGACGACAGGGCGATTCCTGACCCTGCCAAGTCAAGAGCGTGGCGGAGGGAAATTTCGTCGTTCTTATTCGTGCGAATCGAGGTGCTCATTCGGGTTTAGATTCTCAAACCAAAGCAGGTCCCCTTCGGCAGGCTCAGGGCAGGCTCTCCACTACGCAGTTGCTTCGCGAGGCGAAGCAACTACTCCGGTCGGGATGACAAATTTGGGGAGGGTTTTCTCTGTGTCTCCGTGTCTCCGTATCTCCGTGGTGAAGCTCTTTACTCGAATAGCGAATCCACAAATGCCCGCGCATCGAAGGGCAAAAGGTCTCCGACTTGTTCACCGACACCCACATAGCGCACGGGAAGCCCCATTTCCCGGGCAATCGCCACCACCACGCCGCCTTTCGCCGTTCCATCCAGTTTGGTGAGTACGATTCCCGTAACGCCGGATGACTCCGTAAACTGTCTTGCTTGTTGCAACCCATTCTGCCCGGTGGTTGCGTCCATGACCAGCAGAACCTCGTGTGGCGCGCTGGGGATAATGCGTTGCGCTGTCCGACGCATCTTGTCGAGTTCGGCCATCAGGTGTGTCTTCGTGTGCAGGCGGCCTGCCGTATCGACGATCACATAGTCCATCTTGCGCGCTTGTGCAGTTTGCAGAGCATCGTATAAGACAGCCGAGGGATCACCGCCCTGCTTTGTTTTGATGACTTCGGTCCCACTGCGCTGTCCCCAAATTTCCAGCTGTTCAATGGCCGCCGCGCGAAAGGTGTCAGCGGCGCACAGCAGAACGGATTTGCCGTCACTTCTCAACAGGTGTGCCAGCTTGCCGATGGTGGTGGTCTTGCCGGTACCGTTCACGCCGACGATGAGAATGACTTCCGGCACGCCTTCCACGCGCGTAGCCGGTGGATTTCCATTGCGGGTGAGGATGGCGTAGAGCTGGTCTTGAAGCAGGCGCTTGAGTTCTTGGGCATCCCCGATCTGTTTACGATCCGCTTTCTCCCGGAGAGTTTTCAGCGCTTCCTGCGTGGTGGTCGAACCCAAATCCGCGCCGAGCAGGGTGGCTTCCAGATTATCCAGTGTGTCGCGGTCGATTTCCTTGGTCAATGCGACCGCCGCCTCAATGCGCTCGGAAAGATTCTCCCGCGTGCGCGTTACGGCCTGCTTCATCCGGTCGAAAAATCCCGGCTTCTTTTCTTGCTCGTCGGGCTTGTCGCTGCCCCCAAAAAGGCTTCGAAACATGAAATAGGAGTCCCATGTTGATTATAGCGGGAGGAGTTCGCGGGGCGCAGGGAACACGGTTGGTTGCGGG
>JAYTQD010000661.1:0-6962 GCA_043746935.1 Acidobacteriaceae bacterium
TATGCAGGCGGAACGTACACGACATCGCCCTCGGCAAGGACCAAGTTGGCGGCGGTATTGCCCTCGCGCGTAATCTGGCGGAAATCAACCGTATGAATCTGGACTTGCGTGTCCGTGCGCTGTACGACCACGACACCCCTCTGCCGGGCATCGATCGTCATGCCGCCCGCCATTCCGACGGCCTCGACAAGTGTCGTATTGGGAGTACTCAGCGCATACACTCCGGGGTTTCTCAACTCGCCAAGGACGTGGACCTTTTGTGGGCGCAGCGTAGCGATACTTACGCGGACGATCGGCTCCTTGATGAAATCGGTGAGCGCAGCGCGGATTTCTTGCTCGACTTGGGTGACCGATTTTCCGGCGACGGGTATCTCACCTAATGGCGGGTAAGGTAGCGCTCCATTGAAATGCACCGTTGCACGCCGTGAGAAGTCGCCATAGCCCCACACGAAAACATCGACCAGGTCACCGGGGCCTAGCCGCACTGACTTCTTCGGGGCTGGTACAGTAGCTTGCGGCGCGGCGGGGGCATTTTCTCGAACCACCGTTTGCACGGCTTTAGTAGCGCAGGCGCCTGTGAGGAGGGTAAGAACGATAACGGAAACGTAGCGTGCTACTAGTAGGCAACACTTTCTAATCATGACAGGGGCTCCAAATGTGCGTGTGTCCGAGTAACCCAGTCGGTAAGTTCCGAGGCACCCGATCCTAGGAGCCTGTCGGACTTGGACTTTTGTGAATGCGTAACATATTGACTAATTGTAAGGCTCAAAACTTTTCACGCTATGACATTTACATAAAAACAATGATTTACGTCCCACGTCCGACAGGCTGCTAGTAAAACCAATGGTACATCATCCAAGCCGTGGTTTGCGGCCCGCGGTTGGCGAACATGAAAAAACCAGGCCGTTTCGCCTGTGGGTGATCTCTTGTCGAATTGTTCCGACCAATTAGTGAGCGCCTGTCTTTTTTAGTACGGCGGGAATAGTCTGCAGTAAAATGCTTAAGTCTAGCAGCAAACTGCGACGGTCGATGTAGTCCATGTCCAGTCGCATCCATTGGTCGAAGGAAATCGAGCTGCGGCCGCTGACTTGCCAGAGACAGGTAATGCCAGGCCGAACGCTGAAGCGGCGGCGCTGCCAGTCGAGTTTGAAGCCTTCGACGTCGCGCAGCGGCAGCGGCCGCGGCCCGACCAAACTCATATGGCCGACCAGCACATTGAAGAGCTGGGGCAACTCATCGATGCTCGAGCGGCGTAGGAACCGCCCGAGGTGCGTGACGCGCGGGTCGTCGCGGATCTTGAACACCGGCCCGCCGGCCTCGTTGAGGTGATCGAGCCGGGACTGCATCGCTTCACTGTTTACACACATGGTCCGGAACTTAATCAACGGGAACAGCCGTTTGTTCATCCCGACGCGTCTTTGCACGAAAAACACCGGTCCAGGCGAGTCGTATTTAATACGTAGGGCGACCGCAATATACAGCGGTGCGAGCAGTATCAGCAGCACCGCCGCGACTCCGATATCGAGAATACGCTTGAGGACAAGATACCAAATTGACACGTCCGATGGCACTAAGGAAAGTATGGGCGTACCTTCGATAACATCGAAGTACTGGCCGCAGTTGCCTGGCACGAAAAGGTCGCAAGGAATGCGCACGGGGATACCCTGCTCTTCACAGTGCCGGATTACCTGCGATGTAGAGTCGTAATGTGATCGCATCGGCAAAACGACGAATACTTCATCAACCACCCGCGAAGCGAGAATGTGCGGCAGCATGTCGACCGTGCCGAGATATTTGACGCCGGGCAGGTGTCGGGATTCGTTTTGCGCCAAATTGTCGACGTAGCCAATCACGCGGTATCCCGCTGCTGTCCCGAAGATATGCGTGATAAGGTCCATTGCACGCTGGCCACTGCCTACGATCAGCGCAAAACGAAGGTTGCGCCCGCGATTCCTCAGGCTGACGAGGAATCCCCAAAGCATTATCCGTGTGGCAAGTGTCGTGAGTGCCGAAATCCACCACACATGCACCATAACGTTGAGGCGAATCCCCTCCGGCTGGAACAGGAGCGCGAGCGCCCCAACGCTCAGTGCCCCCGTGGATATGCCACTCAGAATCTCGACGGCCGGGAACTTGCCGGAAAGCCGATGCGACCGATATGCCTTGGCGCTAAGGAGGGCAAGATGCCACGCGATTAGCGACGCAGCGAACCATCCGAGCAATGACCAGGAGACAACCGGAATGACCGCGCCGATAGCCCGGGCGTCAAAACGTAGTACAAACAACAACACCACGCTGAAAATCGCGAGGTCTGCGGCCTGGAGCGCTCGCAGCGCAAGCCAACGTTGGGAATGACTAGGAAACATCAGGCGACAATGCGCTGCCCGACCAGCCGGGCAATGGCCGCAACCGACTCGAAGTTTTCCACAACGACGTCTTCCGGCTTGATTCTAGCCCCGAATTGTTTCTCGACATACGCGATCAACGTCATGATTCCCAATGAATCAATCACGCCTTCCTCCACCAGATTGCCCTCGAGCACGTTGTTGGGCTTGTCGTGCAGGAATTCCTGGGCGATGTACTCTTTGATCGATTGTTCCATGTTGTTCAAGACGCGACTCCTTGGTTAATTACTTTTCTTGGCTACCGACCAGCAGCGGCCGATTCACTTTGCCGGTTGAGGTCTTCGGCAATTCCGGGCGAAACTCAATGCTTTCCGGCACCATGTAACCTGGCAGATGGGTGCTGCAATAGACTCGCAGCTCTTTGACCGTTAATCCGTCGCCCTCGACAGGTACGATAAAGGCCTTCAACCGGTTACCGATCAGCTCGTCCGGTATAGCCACGACGGCGGCCTCTTTTACACCCGCATGAGTGTAAAGGACTGCTTCAATTTCGCCTAATTCGATTCGATAGCCACGACTTTTAATCATGTGGTCACGCCGGCCGACATAGCGCCAGTTCAGGCCGCCTTCGTCGAGGACGACGATGTCGCCAGTGCGGTAAGCGATTTCGTCAAAATGAGGCTGGTAGGGGTTGCGCACAAAGTTCCCGGCCGTCTTCTCCGGGTCGCCCCAATAGCCCTGGGCTACGCACGAACCCCGCACCCACAGTTCGCCTTCCCGGCCTGGATGAGTGACCAGCCGGCCCTGGTCGTCGACGACAAACACTTCCATGTTAGCGCAAGCCACGCCGATAGGGACCGGTTGCGTCTGGTTGGGAGCCAGGTCCCCGGGCTGTATTTTGTAGTAGGTACAGACGTTCGTCTCCGTCGGGCCATACAGGTTGTAGTAATCGGCCTGGGGAACGGCGGCTATCAGTTGGCGCAGGTATTTAACCGGAAAGACCTCGCCGGCAAACAGAACCAGACGTAGGGCTGCCAGGTTGCAGCGGTCCAGCTGGCCGTAGTTGACCATCAGCGACAGGATCGACGGCACCAGGTAGGTCACGGTAATCCGTTCCTCTTGTAGCAATTGAACGAATTGTACGGGAAAGATCGACAGCTTCTCCGGCACCAGTACCACCGTCCCTCCCGCCTTGATGGTGACGTAAATGTCAAAGGTGGAGAGGTCGAAGTGGAGCGGGGCATGACTGGTCACCCGGTCATCCGGGGTGATCTGAAACGTTTCGTGACACCAGTTAGTGAACGTGAAGATGGTGCGGTGGGCGATCATGACCCCTTTAGGGTCGCCGGTAGAGCCCGAGGTATACAAAATGTAAGCGAGGTCCGTTTCAATGGCGCCGGCCGGCGGCAGCGGCCGCTCGTCCTGGGCACACACCTCGTCCCAGGTAATGAGCCCCTTTGCTTGTGGCAGGACGCCCGGCCGGGCCTCATCGTCGGTCAATACGACGGTCGTCAGTGGCGTGCCGGCTTCATGGAAAGCGGCCACGACGCCGGTCTTGTCGCTCGCCGTCAACAAAACCCGGATGTCGCAGTTGCGGGTGATATAAGCCAGGCGGACGGGCGGTGCGTTGGGGTCAAGCGGCACATAGACGCCACCTGCCTTCAGAATGCCAAAGATGCTGACGATCGAGGCCAGCGACTTGTGGACGTAGATGCCCACGCGATCGCCGCGCCGCACGCCTGCCGACCACAACGCCCGGGCCACTTGGTTAGTCAGCCGGTCCAGCTGCCCGTAGGTCAAACCCTCACCCTGGTCACGCACGGCCTCCTTCTCAGGCCAGCGCGCTGCGCTTTCGGTGAGTAAATGGTGTAACAAAAAGGCCAGAAGCTGTCTCCTTGTGTCTACAGCCCTAGCAGGCGGGCGATGATCGTCCGTTGAATATCCGACGTGCCCGAGTAAATGGTGCCGCCGATGGCGTCGCGCAGGTCACGTTCAATTTCCGATTCAGCCATGTAGCCATAGCCACCGTGGACGCTAATGGCGTTCAGGCTGGACTCAACAAAGCTTTCGCTCAAATAGAGTTTGGCGATCGCCGCTTCCAGCGTGGCCGGCCGCTCCATTTTCTTCAGCCAAGCCACTTTGTAGAGAATCAGCCGGGCCGTTTCCAGGCGCACCTTCATGTCGGCGATCCGGTTACCAACCGACTGGAACCGGCCGATAGGCTGGCCAAATTGCCGTCGTTCGCGCGCATAGCGTATCGACACCTCCAGTTGACGTTCCATCGCGCCCACATGGCTGGCCAGAATGCAACTCCGTTCCCATTCCATGGAACTATTGAAAATGCTGACGCCGGCCCCTTCGGGACCCAGCCGGTTTCCTTCCGGGATGAAACAGTCCTGCAAGACGAGTTCTCCCAGAGGGGCCGTGCGCAGGCCCATTTTTTCGATGTCGCCACCGACATCAAAACCCGACGTTCCTTTCTCCACCAGAAAGGCGGTGACACCCCATCGTCCCTTGGTGGGGTCGACGGTGGCAAAGATGACCGCCAGGTCGGCCGTGGGAGCATTGGTGACAAACATCTTGCTGCCGTTAAGCACGTAACCGCCGTCGACGCGCTCGGCACGAGTACGCAAGCTATAGGCGTCAGAGCCGGAGTCCGGTTCGGTCATGCCGTGAGCGCCGATCAGCTTCCCACTACATAACCCGGGAAGAAATTTCTCCTTTTGCGCCTCGGTGCCGAAGTCGAGGATGGGTAACTGGACGCTCCACATCTGGGCGTTGAGGGCGAAGATCAGTCCGTTGTCACGGCAGCCGTAGCCCAGCCCCTCCATCATCAGCATGGTGGTCAGGATGTCGGTACGGGTGCCACCATACGCTTCGGGTATCGGCAAACCCTGAAGGCCGAACCGGGCGCACTTCTGCCAGTTCTCGTGTGAGAACTCGCTGCGCCGGTCACGTTCCAGCACGCCGGCGTTTAACTCTTTTTGGGCAAACTCGACAACTGTGCGCTTGAACGTCAGTTGCTCTTCTGACCAGGAAAAGTCCATTGGAATGAATGCTCCTTTGAATTGGCAGACTAAGCAATTGCGCGGCCGAGGCCCTGGGGCCTGAACAACCGCCAGCCTCAGCGCTCTGTTTGGTATCCTCAGGCGCAACGGTTTGGTGCGGGTCTTTCCGATCCAAGCCAGGACGGGTAAAGAGGTGATTGCGCGGGTGCAACGACACACCAATCCGGGCAGCCTCTACTACCACGATGACTGGCAAGCGTAGGCGTCGTTGCGCGTGAGGGCGATCACATCGTGGTGCGCAAAGAGCAAAGCCGACCGATGGGGCTCGATCATATCAACGGTATCGAGGGCTTCTTGAGCTATGCTAAACATTGGCTGTACCAGTACCGCGGCGTGCCCCGCAAATTCTTCCATCTTTACTTGGGTGAGATTTGCAATCGTTTTAACCATCGTAACGAAGACCAGAAACCCTTGCTGGATAAGCTTCTTCGTTCAATTAACTTTCAAGAAATCAACTCAATTTTGGTCCGGGAAAGCCAGGCATTACCTACTTTAATAGTCGAGGCAGAACATTTACATCAATTGCGTCCACGGTACCAGCAGTTTCGCAAGACCATTTCTCCGGAATAATACCCACGGCGCACGCACATTGATCCAGCCCGCATCAAGTAAATGCGCCCAAAAGAACCATGCTACCAGTTTCTTGGAATAGAATATCAATGTTCTTTCCCGGATGTGCATTTTTTCGCATTGGTTGTTTAGCGTGCGCAACGACGTAAACCACAAGACTTCCGATGCATCAAATTGCCGAGAACTTTAACGCACAATCGCTGCGCACAACGTCGCGCCAGGATGGGCCCGGTGGTGGATTGCGGCCTGTAGATTCCTTGCCGCGCGTGAGCGGGCAGGGGCTACCCGCCTTGCGTCCGCGCATCGGTGTTGATGCACGTGATCTGTTGATTGCGGAGCGCACCGGTGTGGAACGCATGGCGTTTCACTTCGTAGAACGGCTCCACCTGTTCGGCGACTGCGACTTCGTGCTGTTCTTCGACAACGAGCCTGCGGTCGACGTCGCGGCATGCATGCGGCACGAGGTAGTGGTCGAACCGCGCCGGTTCGGACTGCTGCGCAAGCTGTTCGACACGTGGCTGGTGATCCAGCTCCCGCGATTGCTGAGACGCCATCGTATCGACGCTTTCATTTCACTGAATACCAAGTTTCCGATTGGCGCTGGCATTCCCGCTTATGCAACGGTGCACGGCGTAGAGTGGTTCTTCTACCCCGAGGGCTATCGTTTGGTGGAGCGGATCAAGCAGCGCGTCTGGTTTGAGCTGTGCTGTCGTTTCAGCGCTGGTATCGTCACATTCGCGCGAAACAGCCAGCGCGACATCCAGCGCATTCGTCCCTCATGCCGTGCGCCGATCTGCGTTGTGCCGGAAGGTTGCGATCCCGTTTTCAGGCGGTTGACGCCGAATGAAATAGTCCCCGACCTTGCCGCGCGCCACGGTCTCCGGGCACCTTACATTCTATCGGTTTGCAGTCTGGTGCCACGCAAGAATATCGACGGCCTTCTGCGCGCGTTTGCGAAGCTCGTCAAGGAGCACGCAAT
>JAYTQD010000662.1:0-2616 GCA_043746935.1 Acidobacteriaceae bacterium
TGAGTTGATGAAAGTTCGCACTTCCCATCGTCGCACTGTGTTGCCGGTCTGCGCTTTGCAGAGAGCTCGGGACGGGGAAGTCCCTTTCATTCGTTAGGCGTCCTCAATGCCCACTTCCCTACGCCCAGACTTGCTTCGCCGCTACACGGAATTGCCGGCGCTGCTTGCGTTTCTCCGCCGCCAGGAGATCACACTTCTCTCGCCGTCCACCTGGGACGATAAGAACGACCGGCATCTCATGGATGCTTACAAGCGAGTGAAGGGCCTCAAGACCTTGGTCGCACTCTGCTTCTCGCAATGCCCCGAGACATACCACCACTGGAAGATCTTCGCTCCTGGCACGTCAGGCGTCTGCATCGAATTCCGAAAGCAGGACCTGCTCGATTGCTTGCCAGGAACCGGAATCACTCACAATTCGATGGACTACAAGACAATCTCACAGCTCAGGACATCAAGCCTTGAGCCCGAAGCTCTGCCCTTCACGAAACGGGCCGCGTTTGCAGACGAGAAAGAGTATCGGATCGTCTTCCGTTCAAAGCGTCAAACATTGAGCACAAAGCGAATTCCGGTTCCAATCACGACCGTCAATCGGATCGCTATCAATCCATGGGTCGCAGAACCTCTATTCAATGCGATCAAAGACACCATTGCTACGATCCGGGGCAGTGAGAAGATAGTCGTCTATCAATCGAAACTCATTGACAGCCCCTCATGGAAGGCCTTCGCGGGAGAGTACGCCTAACCCTTCCATCGAGGGGATGCCCAAAAGGCTACGCCTTTTGTGCACCCCTCATGTCAAACGTTAGGCCTCATGTGAAGACTCATCGGTTCGTGAGCATCGAGCGAAGCGCAAAGCGCTTTCCACCAAACGCCGCGCGCGTGTTGCAGTTCGTTGCTGCTCGGAGCCACCGAAGCCTTTGCATCAAACCCGACCCCAGTTTGCATTCGCAACCCACCGTCGCCAATCGAAAGCTTGCTTTCGTTCAGCGCTGGCGCTTAAGGCGCCAGCGAAAGCAAACGTTGGTAACTCAGTTGGCGCTACCGTTATGCGCGGCAGCGGCTCTTCGCCACGGTTGGGTTTGTTACTGCTACGCTTGGGCCATGCAAACCATCGCCAAAGTTCCGCGCCTCGAAGGTCAGGTTTCTCTGTCTCGCGTGAGGCCTAACCCTTCCATCGAGGGGATACCCAAAAGGCTGCGCCTTTTGTGCACCCCTCATGTCAAACGTTAGCCGTCATGTCTACACGCAACTTTCGAGCACTGGTTCTGGCGAGTGTCTTCTTTCAAGTTCTCTGGGCGGGCGTTGACTTCGTCTTTCCAGCACTTGTTCCAGCGGCTGTAGCATCGGCCATTGACAATGAACCACTTCCGCCTGTCATGACCATAGGCTGGGTTATGTGGCTCTTAGCTGCTTGGGCTATTGCTCTCGTCGGCGCCACCATCGGCCTTTTCTTCTTTAAGCGTTGGGCCAGATCGTTAGCTCTTTGGGGAACTCTAGGCGGCTTCGCGCTGTTTCCAATACTTGGCGGAGCGTATTCTTCCGGCTGGGCCGGAGCCTTTCAAGACGCAGCGGCTACCGCGTGGGGCGCAGCACTCGCGCTTGCTTACTTCGGGCCAATTGCTCAACGCTTTGCACCGTGCCAGAAAGATGACGGCTAACCCTTCCATCGAGGGGATGCCCAAAAGGCTGCGCCTTTTGTGCACCCCTCATGTCAAACGTTAGGCGTCAAGGCCAGACATTGAGCCCACGGACAGCCATTCCAAACAAGGAGTTCACAGTGTTCGCACTCAAGGTTTCAAAGATCTTTTGGGCAGTGTTGCTGGCGTCTGTTCTTGTCGGATGCGCAAGCACGTACGACGACGGCACTCGAGCCCTTCAAGCCCGAGACTATGCCCTCGCCGAGCAACTGTTCATCAAGGCCATTCGTGAGGGCGACAGCGTTCCTGAATCTTGGAACAATCTCGGTGTCGCCTACATGGGTACGAGTCGGGTTGAGCTCGCAGCCCAAAGCTTCACGATGGGCGCACGTTACGGAAACGAAAACTCGCGAAAGAACCTGATAAGGCTTAACAAACCCGTGCCTTCACCTGACTTGCTGAACTCGCAATATGCACCAACCGGCTCAGCATCGACTTCAAGGGGCCTCGCATCAGCTCGAAGCATTTGCAACTGCAAAGGCTCGGTATCGCCTGGCGGCCCCTGCTATGCGGGTCCAGGAGGCCCTGCATACGACGGTCCCGGCGGGCCGGCATATCGTGGCCCCGGCGGGGCCTGCTACGCTGGTGCAGGGGGACCAGAGTATCAAGGCCCTGGTGGCCCGGCCTATGCAGGTCCTGGCGGCCCTCGATACGACGGACCGGGCGGCCCAGCGTATTCTGGTCCGGGTGGGCCGGCATACAACGGCCCCGGCGGGCCTTGCTATGCAGGCGCAGGAGGGCCTTGCTATTCAGGTCCAGGTGGAAGCGGGAAGAACTGCCCAGCTGTCTGCAAGTAGCGGCGTCACCTCGTCGCTCACCAGAATGACGCCTAACCCTTCCATCGAGGGGATGCCCAAAAGGCTGCGCCTTTTGTGCACCCCTCATGTCAAACGTTAGCCCCTAAATACAAAGCATGGAA
>JAYTQD010000663.1:0-17450 GCA_043746935.1 Acidobacteriaceae bacterium
GCTTTCCAAGGTACAGGGACTGGGCTCCAGAGTCTGGGGTGAAGCGTAAAGCAAGATCTCCGGTTACAGAACCCTAACGGGGGCAATGACGCATCGGTACAGCACCTGAACCTACCGTTTCGCGGCAAGAAGTTCAGAACGATGGCGAAACGCGCGTAACGCCACTGTAGAAATTCTCTCAATGGAACGATTCTAAGTCAAGAACTATTTGCAATATTTTGGTCAAAAGCCAAGCGGGACAGGCGTTTCGGGCGGTTATGGGTGTGACGGCTGGCGGTCAGTTTTGCCGGTGGGTTCGGCAGGTTCGGACTGAAAAGCCCCACACAAGCCAAAACAAGGCTTGTGCGGGCCACCGGCCACAAGGGACTTGCGTGCTCTAGAATCCGTCCGAGCTTCCCGTTGAACAACCTGCTGCAAAATCGCCATTTCACTGGCTACCGGCAGCCCGCGCGTTTGTCAGATGAGATCTACTGACTCGCTCGAACCGCGAGACTGCTCCGCGCTCCCGAGTGGCTAGCAAACCAGCCCAATACCTTCTCCCCAAACTCACCTGGCGCGGTGCTGATTGCCCCGCAGTGATCCGCGCCGGGCACTTCCCACAGAGGAACATCTGGATTGTGGACTACGATCAACCGGGAATGCCGCACGGGAATGTTGCTATCAACTTTTCCGTGAATCAGAAAAACAGGAATCTTCGTCGCCGCCACTGCGCTTTCGGGCGAAACCTGTTCGAAGTCCAGCTTGTACTTCCATCGAGCGTAAACAAATGCGAATTCGACAATCGGGCGCAGCAGCGTTCGTCCGAGCCATGGACCCGTATTGAAGCGCTGTCCGACACGGTCGTAGCCAATCTCGCGAAAACTGGCGAAGGGAGATTCCGCAACCACGGCGCAAAAGCGAGTTTCAGTCCCCAGCGATTGCAGCAACTGCGCTGCACCCATCGACTCGCCCAGGCCGAAAATGCAGGCTGGATGGTCGTTCTGCGCTAGCCAATCCAGCCAGAGATGGATGTCATCTGACTCCAGCAGACCAAATGTGGCCAGGCTGCCACCGCTCGCGCCGTGCGCCCGCGCGTCCGGCATCAGCACGCTGAAGCCGTGGCTGAGGAGCAGTTCCGCATAGCCAGTCATTCCGGTGCGGTTATCGCCAAGACCGTGCAGCAGAATCACTGCGTTTCCGTTGCTGACGGGCGGACGAATGCTCCACGCGCGCAACGTCGCTCCATCTCTGGCTGCGATGGCAACATCCGTCAATTCATAGTTGTAACGGTGTGCCACGCGCCGAGCCTGCATTTCATCCGCAGACGATTGGAGGTTTCGCCCTGGATGGACCGTTACTTCAGCCAGGAACACGCCCGCAATAAACGAGACAACCAGGAACGAGACGAGAAGCCACAGAAAGTTAGCGCCGAGTTTTCGCGGGAATAGCGTAATTCGCATGGTCCGATGAAGATACGCGATTTCGCAGGAAACAGTTCCACGGCCTATGCGTGGCGCTCGAAACCCCGCCCTGTCGCAAAAGAAAAAGCGCGACAAGGACGGGGCACCCGCAAAAATGTGCGCTGGCACGGGCGAGGACGCCAGCGCCTCCATTAGATCGAAAACAGATAGATTAAAAACCGACGACGGGGCGAAGCCGAAGCTGCACCCCGCCACCCTTCTCCCCAGAAGGACTTCTCGTTCGACCTAAAGCGCGGAGACTCCGCGATCCTGGTTCCGAATCCGGATCGCCTCATCCACCTTGGTCAGAAAAATCTTGCCATCGCCGATTTTGCCGGTAGCGGCGCTCTTCACGATCGCGTCAATGGCAGGCTCGACGAGTTTGTCGTCCACCACCATTTCCAGCTTCACCTTGGGCAACAAGTCCACCGAGTACTCGCGCCCGCGATAGGTTTCGGTGTGGCCTTTCTGCCGGCCATGCCCGCGCACCTCGAACACTGTCATCCCGTCAATGCCCATCTCCGTCAAGGCCTCTTTGACGGCTTCGAGCTTGGAGGGCTGAATCACCGCTTCAATCTTGGTCATGGTTCTCTCCCTGTCGTGTGGATAGTTTCGCGGGCAGATGGAGGTTGTAGAATGCGCCTCCGACTGGACACGTTACAAAGTAAATCACAAAATCCATTCCTGTAGATCTACAGCGTTTCGCAACCTTCAGGCGCGGGTGCGGCTAGGGTGCTGACGTGCGGGGCAGTTAGCCCTCCCCAAACCGCGCGCCCACATATTCAGCGGTGCAGGTTCGCAGCGCTGTAACTTTGTGCTCCTCCGGCGTGCTCAACCTGACCTCAGAGGCTGAAGCCCACATTTTTTATGGCTTCGGGTGTCACGGCTGAAGCCACGACCTAGCAAAACCACTTTTAGAAGGCCAGTTCTACTTGCCGGTCGTGTCGAACGTGAGAATCAACCCGCCCGTGATCGTGTTCTGCGCCTTGTCGAATCCCTGGCCCTTCTGAAACACTGCGAGATTGGACATGTCACGCCGGAACTCAAGGCGCGTAATCAAATGTGACGCGATGGTCCGCTCCAGCGTGCCGGTGAATTCGTTCATGTGCTGCCCCGTTCCTGCCGGCGCAATGGGCGGCCCCACGGCCGTTGCAAATCCGTTGTGATCGTCGAAATGTTCATAGCGCGCAGAGGCATTGACGGTGCCGGACAATGCGTACTTCAGGTATCCGGCAATCCCCGTCCAGTAGGCCGTGGTGTTGGGAAACGGATCCACGGTTGTGGGGATTTGGTCGCCGCGACCATAATCCAAATTAGCCATCAGACTGAGCTTACCTGTGGGATTGTAGGTCACGACCGTATCGGAAAGATGGCGCCAGTCTCCATTGTTGTTCGC
The DNA here is from genome assembly GCA_043746935.1 of Acidobacteriaceae bacterium. Classification (GTDB taxonomy): domain Bacteria; phylum Acidobacteriota; class Terriglobia; order Terriglobales; family Acidobacteriaceae; genus JANXUC01. The sequence continues at coordinate 2,836 of JAYTQD010000663.1, forward strand.
ACCCTCGGGACCACCAATGTAGTTTTCTATGAACCCGAATTTCTTGGTCGGAGTCAAAGCAAGACTCACGCCAATGGTTTTTCCCGAGTTGTTGTCGACGATGTTATTCCAACCATTCATCAAGTATCCCGTGATTGCAGCCTTATCATTGAAGGTGTACTTGGCGCGCAGACCGTAGTGGTAGTAGGGAATGGCATATGCGAAGAGGAGGCCGCGCGAGTAGTTCCAGTTGTCCTTGCTCTCGATGACCTCGGCACCCGCCAGGGTCACGAATTTTCCGGCATCCACCTGTAGCCCTTTACCCACTTTCACAAGGTACGAAAGATATCCTTCTTTCAAATACTGGGCGAACTGCCCCGCGCCGCTTGTGTCCTTGCCTTCGAGACTGTTTACGGTGTTCATCGCCTGACCGAAACCCAACGAGACATGGTAGCCAAGGCGGCTGGCCGCAGCATCGGGTGTTTTATCGACGATGAGTTCGATCATGTTCAATCCAAACTGATTGGTGGCGATGTCAAAATTGCGGAATTGATTGGTGTGCGAAGCGGGGTGGTTGAAATTGGCTCCATAATACCCATCGACGAAACCGCTTAGTGTAGTGGACCCTAGCAAACTCGTGATCGTAATTGGCGTTGGCGCAACAGGAGCCGGCGTGGCAACCACCGCTGTAGCTGGGGCGGGTGCTTCGGCTGCGGGCGGCGGCGTCTTTGACATGGCTGCCAAAGCCGCCTTCAACTCGGCCACTTGTTTCTCGAGATCTAGCATGCGCTGCGTCATATCCGGCGCGACCGGAGCTGCTGCATCGGTGGAAGTTGCCTGTGCCCATGCTGCGGTTGCGCTCCCAACGAGCAAGCACACCCCCAGAAGAGCGCTCAATACTTGCGATGATCGTTGCATAATTCCCAACCGCTTTCCCCCCGCTCGTTCGCACTCCTTCGACGGAAGCACGATTTCGTGTCAGCGAGGCTAACTTTAGTGACGTGGAAGCCCTGTGTCTAACGCATATTTCTCATTCCGGATATCGAAAAATGCCCAGCAATAATGTTTATGGGGGGCATAAAGAATCGCTATCCGTCCATGTGTCATGGGTGTTCAGATTCGCCGGGCTCTGTCATTCCATCGGCGTCCGGCAAACGACCGGCGAGGCTCGCCAGTACTTTCGTAAGGGGCAGAATTTCTCACGCCAGCGTAGGCCGTCCTGAATTGCGCCTCTTCCTTCGCCGCAAAAGCAAGCGCACTAAAGAGTTTTCTTGAGCAAGAAATTTACCTTCGTCCCCTTGCGCAAACACGGGCTTTGTCCTAGCATCCACTTTGAAAGCCGTCCTGCAACGTTGGTGACGGCGGATACCGTTTTTTGAACCAACAGATACACAACGGGTGCCCGACTCGCAATGATCTGGTGTGCCATGTTCCGCCACGCGGAAAGGCCTAAAGGATCTCGGAGGGTGCCCACCGTTTAACGACGGGTTCAAAAGCGGCCCGCCACACGGCCAAGTGGGTCGGCTTTTTAGCGCTACAACAATCCCCCCTCTGCTCGATTCCACCAAGCACGGCATCAGCAAAGCGTAAAGAGTTCCTGCGAAGTTCATAAAGTTGCACTCTCGCGGCTTGCGCGTTCCGTGAACCATCCTTAGACTCGTATTTGGCGTCTAACTGCTAAAGCGCCACAATTCCCCCATGTACCCCAGACTCTTGCAAATCGGCCACTTTAGTCTGCCCACTTATGGATTCCTTGTCGCCACGGGCGTTCTGCTCGGGTTGCTGCTCAGCGTGCGTAATTCCCAGCGCCTCGGCATCAACCCCGAACACACCTGGAACCTTGGCATCGTGGTTACGTTGGCGGGAATCCTGGGCGCAAAAATTTTGTTGATTGTGAACGACTGGGGTTTCTACATGCGCAACCCCGGCGAAATCCTCAGCATGAATACGCTGCGCTCGGGCGGAGTGTTTTCCGGGGGGTTGATTGCCGGTCTCGCCGCTGCGGCCTGGTACATCACACGCCACAAAATGCCAGCCCTGCGCACGAGCGATGCTTTTGCGCCGGGGCTAGCCATCGGTCACGCCATCGGGCGTCTGGGCTGCTTCGCGGCTGGATGCTGCTATGGCAAGGAAACGCATGCTGCCTGGGGGGTCGTCTTCAAGAATCCGCTGGCAGCGGATTGGGTTGGCACCCCTCTGGGCGTCCCGCTCGAACCCACTCAGCTCATGGAAGCCATCTTCGAGCTGTTGAATTTCTTCCTGCTTTCCTGGCTCATTACGCGCAAACATGCTGACGGCCAAGTCTTCGGAACATATCTCATTCTCTATGGCATCGCCCGTTTCTTCATTGAGTTCCTGCGCGGGGATCCAGGTCGCGGCATTGTCTTCGGCGGGATCATGACCGGCACGCAGCTGATCGCCATCATCCTCGTTATTGTTGGAGGCCTGTTCTGGCTGCGGCGCGCCCCGAACTCCAAGATCGCCACAGCCGCGTGATCTTGGGGCGCAGGTGCCCTCGCTGCGGACAAGCGCTTCGAGCTACTTTCTGTAAGAATCATCCTTACAGATGACCACGCGCATGACATTGTCCGAATCCCTGCAAGAATTCACCGCCACCACCGAAGACGCCAGCAAGCGGCTCGACCACTTCCTCGTCGCGCATCTCCCCGACATCAGCCGCAGCCGCGTGCAGCAGCTGATTTCTCAAGACAAGGTCCACGTCAATGGCCAGCCGGAACGCGCCTCCCACAAACTGCGCGGCGGCGAGACCATCGCCATCACCGGTACCGTGCAGCTTCCTCCGCTACGGGCCGTTGCCGAAGACATCCCGCTGGATATCGTCTACGAAGACGAGGATCTGGCGATTGTGAACAAGCCGGCGCGCATGATGGTCCACGCCGGGGCGGGCGCTGCTGACGCCGAGCGGAATCTGGGCACGCTCGTCAACGCTCTGCTGCACCACTTCAATAGCCTCTCTACCGTAGGCGGAGAGCTGCGACCTGGCATCGTCCACCGCCTCGATAAAGGGACTAGCGGTTTATTGGTTGTCGCTAAGAATGACAATGCTCACCGCAAGCTGGGCGCACAGTTCTCCGCGCGCGAGGTCAAGAAACAGTACATCGCGCTGGTCCACGGATGGCTGAAGGAGCCGCGCGGCACCATTCGCAATATCATCAGCCGCGACGCTATCCGCCGCACCCGCATGACCACGCGCCGTTCTGAAGGCCGCGAAGCCATCACCGACTATCGCGTCACCAAGAAGATGGAAACTCCCTGGGGCAAATTTTCCCTGGTCACGCTCAACATCCACACCGGACGCACTCACCAGATTCGAGTACACATGTCGTCGCTCGGACATCCCGTGGTGGGCGACAACCTCTACGGCGCGCCGCGCCAGATTCGCATGGCCCCAGCTACGCAAGGCAAGATGAGGAGAGAGGCCCCCGCTGGCGCATCGCTAGCGCTCGACCGCAACTTTCTTCACGCAGCGTCACTGGAGTTCACCCACCCGCGCACCGGGGAGCGACTCCGCTTCTCGCGACCACTTCCCGAAGACTTAACGCAATTCCTGACGCAACTGGAGAACATCCGCCCAGACTCGCTATAATAAAGTCTCCATGATTGCTTCCCTGCTTCGCCGTTGGAGTAGCGCCTCCGTAGCGTTTTTGTTCTGCACCGTGCCTTTCACATGGGCAGTGGCGCAGACATCCCAAACTGAGCTGCCCACGGCCCCGTCGGCTGTAGCGATGCCCAAGAAGCAAGGTCCGGCCCCTCCGGCGACAGCCCCGTCAGCAACCGCAGCACCCACCCCACTCGCGGCGGAACCAGCACAGTCGGCGGCGCAAAAACCTCAGCCTCCCGTCGCCGACACGCCTTCCGGAACGCCGCCTCAAGCGACGGGACAACCCACGGTACAACCCAAAGATCAGGCCGACGATTTCGATCCAGCCGCGACCATCGTCAGCAGAGTCAATGAAGTGAACATGGTGTTCACCGCCACCGATAAGCATGGGCATTTCATCAAAGACCTGAAAAAAGACGACATTCAAATTCTCGATGACACCAAGCAAGTCTCCCGGATCAGGAGCTTCAGCAGCCAAACCGATCTTCCGCTGCAAGTCGCACTCCTCGTCGACGCCAGCAATTCCGTGCGCGACCGCTTCAAGTTCGAGCAAGAAGCCGCGATTGAGTTCTTAAACCAGATTGTGCGTCCTAACTACGACAAAGCCTTCGTCATCGGCTTTGACGCCACGCCAGAAGTGACGCAGGATTTCACGGACAACTCCGAGTTCCTCGCCAAAGGCGTCCGTTCCCTGCGCCCCGGCGGCGGCACCGCGATGTACGACGCCATCTATTTTTCCTGCCGCGACAAGCTACTGAAAGCACCACGCAACGGCCCCGTGCGCCGCGCCGTGATCATCCTCAGCGATGGTGACGACAATCAGAGCCACGTCAGCCGCGAAGAAGCCATCGAAATGGCGCAGCGCGCCGAAGCCATCATCTACACCATCAGCACCAACATCTCCGGCACCAAGAACAAGGGCGACAAGGTTCTGGAGCGCATGAGTGAAGCCACCGGCGGCCGCGCCTTTTTCCCCTTTAAAGTCCAGGACGTGGCCGATGCTTTCACCGAAATTCAAGACGAACTGCGCAGCCAATACCTGATTTCGTATACACCGCCCGACCTTATCGCTGATGGCCATTTCCGCCCCGTCGAAATCTCAGCCCTGAACCAGAAAAATCTGCGTGTCCGCTCCCGCCACGGCTACTTCGCGCCCTCCCCGCGAAAACACTGAGCTGCCTCCGTATTTTCTGCGCGAAGAGCAACAAAGTATGAACAAGAACATTACTTTCAGGAAAACTCCTAAGCCTCGAACGGCTGCTGAAGTTCAGGTTGCCGCACTCTCCGACCCCGATGCGCAGCCCCTCACCGTGAGCGATTTCAAGCGGATGAAGCGGACGCCTCAGGCGAAAATCATCCGTCGGGCGTTGGGTTTTACTCAGGAGGAATTTGCAGCACGATATCGTATCCCCCTGGGCACCCTTCGCGACTGGGAACAAGGTCGTGCCAAACCCGATCAACCAACCCTAGCCTATCTAACCGTGATTGCCCGGGATCCAGACGGCGTGCAACGAGCGTTGCGTCACAATTAGTCGCATAGTCGCAGGTCAGGCTTCCCTGTATTCCCGAGTCCGGGAATGCCAAATGCAGAGATTTGCACTCGATAGGGCTTTTGCTCCTATTCTCTTCCCCTTAGTTTTCATATGTTTACACTTTGTTACTTCGGTGGTTCAACGACCTTTGGTCAGATTGTTCGCAGCCCCATCGCAACCTATAATCGAGACACTCTGGTTCAGGTTCTCCTAACAGGTTTCTGGTCGGTGGGTCGCGGCGGACGTGTATCTTGGGGTCCGCGCGGAGTGGAAATACCCGGCATGTGCCTGCGTCTCGCGTCTATGAACTCGACGAACATGAACTCGACGAGCAAAATCTTGACGAGCAAAGCGACCTTCCTTTCTCTCATCTTGGCTCTCATCGTACTGACCCCGTGCGCCTTGTCGGCGGAGACTAAGACGCTCGTCGCCAGCGGCACGATCACGGTTTCGAAAGAAAAAGGCCGCGCCGTGTTTTCCAACGACGGAGCGCCAGTTGCCACAGCTAAGTCTCTGAGTGAGAAGGCTTTGAACCCCGTGAATGGTTCCGTAAGCCGTGATGTCAACGAAGCGCTAGCCCCCCCGCCGCGGCTGATGTATTGGAGCAATACGGAGCACAGGTATAAACCCGTGCCACATGCTACGCCAATGGCGATGAAAGCGGCGAAGTCGGCGGTGGAGGAAGTCGATCAATACGTTAGTGCAAGTCCGGCAGCCAGCCAAAATACAAGCCTGGTGCGCTCCTCTGCCACGCCGCGCGAAGTAGACGCTGCCATTGAGCAGGCAGCCCGGCGGCACAACGTGGACGCCAATCTGGTTCGGGCGCTGATTCGCGTGGAATCCAACTTCAATTCAAAAGCCGTATCGCGCAAGGGCGCGATGGGCTTGATGCAACTGATGCCGAGCACGGCCCGTCAGCTCAAAGTGACGAATCCGTTTGATCCGGACCAAAACGTGGACGCGGGTGTGCGGCATTTGAAGCAGTTGCTGCAAGACTTTAACGGCAACGTGAAACTTAGTCTGGCAGCGTATAACGCGGGCGCGGGTGCCGTCCACCGCAATGCAGGCATTCCGAACTACGCGGAAACACGCAACTATGTCAGCCGGATTACGGCGCTCTACAACGGCGGAGACAGCTCTCCGTTTCGTGGCATGGTTGGCGCGCGCTATGAGCCAATGAAGGTTTTTCGCGATTCCCAGGGTGTTCTGACATTTACGAACACTGACTAAGAAGGCATCCCGCGAGGGGTGGGCGCATTCTAACTTGGCAGTCTCACCAGGTAGTAGAAAGACGGGTAGGTTCTTGAAAATACTAACGCTGAGCCGACGCTTGGGGTATGCGGCGGCCGTCCTGCTATTGGCGGCGGCTCCGGCCCATGCACGGCGGCACATGCCGGAATCCTGGGCGCGGCAGCACCATGCCACGGCGGACCGCTTGCGCGAAGCCTTGAACGGACGCCCTGCCGCGGATCGCTCGCGACGCGAATACCAGCGTGTGATTGACGCCTACCGTCGTGTCTACTACGGCTCACCAGCCGCGACCAAGGCCGACCCTAGCGTTGTGGCCGTCGCCGAACTTCTTGTGGAGATGGGTCGCCAGTTCGATGACCCCAAAGTCTTGCGCTCCGCGATTGGGCAGTACGAATTTCTGCGCCGCGAGTATCCCGGCAGCCGCTACCGCTTCGATGCGCTCTTCACCATCGGTGAAATCTACAAGGACGACCTCGACAATGCGGCCAAGGCTCACGAGACGTTTCAGGAATTTGTCCGTCGTTATCCGCACAATCGCCTCGCCGCCCAGGCACGCGAGGAACTGACTGCGCCGGTGCAGCAGGCGGCGGCAAAAAAGGCCGCGCCTGTTGACAACACCAAAGACACACCCAAAGTTGGCTCCGATAACGCCGACGACAAGACAGAAGCCAAATCCGACGCGAAGCATTCCGGCACATTGGCTCGGGTCACGGGCATACGACACTGGTCTACGCCCGACTACACGCGCGTGGCTATTGATTTGGAACAGGATGTCAAGTTCGACTCGCAACGCATTGACCATCCCGACCGTATTTTCTTCGACCTGCGCGGCACCAAGCTGGCTTCCACGTTGGTAGGCAAGAGCTTTGATGTCGACGACGGGTTTCTGAAGAAGATTCGTGTGGCGCAATTCAAGGCGGATCAGGCGCGGGTGGTGCTCGAGGTCGATAGTCTGTCGCAATACGACGCATTCCTGCTGCCGAATCCGTACCGATTGATCATTGACATTCACGGCAATGACATTCACGGCAAGACTTCCAAAACAAAAACCTCTGCAACCGCGACGGACGCGACAAAAGGTCTGGAACCGACGCAAGAGGATACATCGGTAAAACAAGACGATGCATCCATAGACACGCCCAAAAAGTTGAACAAACTGGAAAAGACTGTGACGTCGGCAAAGGCCACGCCCGCGCAGAAAGCAGCCGACGCAGTCGACAGCGACGACGAAGAGGCCGCAGCCGTGGATCCCCCGGCGAAGCTGGTTACCAAAGACGCGATCTCGAAGCACACGATTGCCAAGAACAACATCGCGAAAGACACGGTCAAGAAGATCTCCGACGCGTCGTCCTCGGACAATGCTTTCTCCGATACTGCTGGCTTCGATACTTCTTCCGACCTGCCGGAAGCGAAATCTTCTAAATCCAAGCATGGTAAGAAAAGCGAGGATGACCTCGTGACCCGCGAAGCCCGCCCCACGGCCAACGGCGACCGCTCACTGATCCGTGCTCTCGGACTGAAGATTGGCAAGATCGTGATCGATCCCGGACACGGCGGTCACGATACGGGAACGATTGGTCCGAATGGCGTTCGCGAAAAAGACGTGGTGCTCGACGTGAGCCGACGGCTGGGCAAGATGCTGCGCCAGCAACTGGGTGCGGAAGTGGTTTATACGCGCTCGGACGATACCTTCATTCCACTGGAGACACGCACCGCCATCGCCAATCGGGAACGCGCGGACCTCTTCATTTCCGTTCACGCCAATTCCAGCGACGACCCCGACGCACGTGGCGTTGAAACTTATTACTTAAACTTCACTTCCTCCAAAGACGCGCTGGAACTGGCGTCGCGCGAAAATGCAGTCTCGCAGAAATCGATTCACGAGCTGCAAGACCTGGTGAAGAAAATCACGCTCAAAGAAAAGATCGACGAATCGCGCGAGTTTGCCAGCGACGTGCAGTCGTCTCTCTACAGCAGTCTGGCATCGAAGAGCTCGACTCTGCGCAATCGCGGTGTCAAGAAAGCGCCGTTCATCGTACTCATCGGCGCAAACATGCCGTCGATCCTGGCGGAAATCTCTTTCGTCAGCAACCCCGTGGACGCCAAGAAACTGCAATCGCAAGAACACCGCCAGCAGATCGCGGAGTCACTCTATCGTGGCATTGCGCGCTATGTGAACGGGTTGAGCGGAGTGAAAGTTGCGAGCCGGATTTCGCGCGACGAGCGGAACTAGGATCCCGCCTTTGAATGCGGAGGCAAGAAATCGCAAGTGAACTCAAACGCTATTTCGCAGAGGCAGATGCGAATCTTAGGCCCGCACCAGAGGTAGAGATAAACGACCTGGTTGCCGAGGCCATCCGAAGCACGCGCCCGAGCTATCGTCCCCGATAGTGCGAATCGTTCTCGATACCACCATTCTCGTTCTAGCGAATGTAAGTTCCCAAGGACCGGCCCGTGATTTACTGCTCACGATTATCGACCAAAAGCACACGTTGATCCTTTCGAACGAGATACTCCATGAGTTGGCCAAAGTACTGCGTTACCCGCGTCTTATGGCTCTGCATGATCTGCCTGAGAATCGGATCTATCAGTTCATAGGATTTTTGCGAGAGGCTGCGGAGATCGTGCCCCTGAACTCACTCCTAAGCGCGCCAATTCGCGACGTAAACGACATCATCGTGATGTAGACAGCGCTCCTCGGTGAAGCTGAGGTCATTTGCACCAATGATCGGGACTTCTACGAACCGCCCGCGCGGCGGATTTTCTCGCCAAGTTGGGCATTGCTGTGCTGGACGACGTTAAACTAATGCTGCGCTTACGCACATGATCGCTTAGCGCGTTGATCCGCTCAGAAATCCTAGCCGCGAGCGCCCCCACACCGTCCCAGAGTACCCATCCCGTACACTAACCACGTGCAGGCAGATTTCTCCATTGAATGCGGCGCTGACGATGAATGCCTGGAAATACCCTGGGCTTCGGAGGATGGCGCGCTGCGTTACGTCGATCTGAAACAGAATCCCGCGCCAATCGCGGACCTGGACGAGGCGCGGCGCTTTCCCGAGCTCGCCGAATTTCTGCACACTGCCAATTCCCGCTCCAGCGCCTTCCAAACCGCGAAGTGCGACGCTGGGTTCACCCGCGAGATGACCGTGGACGATGATGTTTTTGGAACAACCGGAAAATTTGCATCGTATGTGGATATCCTGTTTGCCGCTCACCACGCGCGAACTTCCTTTGAGCAGCATGAAGCGGCCTCCCAAAGCTTGGTGCGGCTCTTGCAGCGTGCGCCCGAGATGCCTGCGGCGGCGGAGCTTCTCGTGCGGCGATGCTTTTTCGCCGGCGGAAAATCCGGTCCTGACGGCTTTTACATCACTTGCTACGTGTTCGGATATTCCGGAAACGAAGACGACGCGCGAAAGCATTGGGGGATCGCTTTGCTACTGTTGAGCAGCGCACTGATTCAGCTTTCGGCAGGACTTCGGACAGAGAAGAACATTTAGTTGCTTCGACTACACCCTTCGCGCTTTCCACCGGGTGCGCGACAGCGATAGCAGCAGCATCGCCGCGAAAATTGCGAAGAGTCCGAGAGTTGCGGTTGTGGCGCTCGATACCCGTTTGGGAACAATCGAAAATTTTCCATAGACGAATTCGATATGCACCCAGTAAACAAGCAGAGAGGTTTGACCGAGCTGAATCAGTGGGCTGAAGCCGCGCAGCCCGAGACCCTTCGCGCACCACACATAGCTGAGCCACAGGATGACGAGCAGCATACCTACTCGAATCAGAAAAAACGCGAGGCTGGTGTGCCAGAAATCGTGTACGGGATCCAGCAACGCGGGTAACCGGAAGCCTGACTTTTCGAAGACAACCGCCACCGCAATCAGCACTGCTCCGGCAACACCCACACCGGTGAGAACCCGAGCTTCGCGGGCACGCGCCCAGTCACTCAGAATGACGAACCCCGCCGCCAGTCCCAAAAAAGCAAATCCGGCCCAGGGGAAAATTGGAAATAGCCATGGTTGCGGTGCTTTGAAAGTGTGGACGCCGTTGATATAGGACTCGAGCGGCCAGGACAGCCAGCGCGGTCGCCAGATTGTCCATAGCAACGGAGTCGCAAGCGCAATGGCGAGACCAAGGCTAAATCCGGCGACGGCACCTGCCCGGATGTTTCGCGTACCGGCCTGCTCCACTGAGTCCCCATCCCTGCTGAACAAAGCCGAGCTCAGACGAATCGACGCACCCATCAACATCATCGAGACCCCGATGATGTTGAGTACATCGACGCGAAGCAGGTCGGTCCACGGCGCCCACCCCCACGCGATCAGATATTCCTGGAATCGGAACAGGAGACCGAAGCCCAAGACTTCCGCACCACGCAGGATGGTTTGGCGCGCGATCCGGTTGGCATCCAGACCCTTGCTCCGCAGCCGGAGAGTGACAAAAGCAAAAGAAAAACCCGCTAGAAATAAGAAAGTCGGAGCTGGCACGGTACCACCCAACTGCGACCAATAAATCAACCGCCCCTGCCGCGCCCCCGGTGCCAGCCACGCATCGTAGCAGTGGGTCTGAAACATGAAGATGCAGGCAAGGCCGCGCATCCAGTCGATGTAAGTAAGCCGCGATTGACCTAACTGAATCTGTGGTTTCGACGTGGCCAAACCCTGGGTTCCTTCCGCTGTTAGATCGATTTGCGTTACCACCCGAGACGATATCGCTCCCTAGTAGCGTCCTCCACACTAGCATTTCCGAACCGCTCTATCTGTTTGGATAGATGATTCGCCCACGACGAACAGCCATGCTCCGCACAAGTTGTTCATTACAAAGGCAATGTGGCACGTGACTCAACTGAGGCTTCCGGCTGTGCAATTGCAATTTTCTTGATCGAACGGATTCGCTCTGCTCGGCGAACCTTAATTTTTGTTCCAGGGAGTTGATCGTATGACGGACAGTCCTTCGCGCATGACGTTTGAAGAGTTTACCCAATCCGCAATGAGCGTGATTGACCGGGCGCTGGAGGCAGGTCGAGCGTCGGAAAACGAGTTGATGCTGAATTCCCGCCGTAACATCGTGGCTGCTCAGAAGTCGTCCGGGATCGAGGGCGAGTCCAAGAAATTGCGGCGATTCAGGCATGGACGCTGGACTGCCTCATCACACCTTCGCATTCGATTCGTAGCAGAGGTGCCCAAGGCTTCCGTGGGAAACACACCAGGCTCTCTGCCGCAGCGCCAGCCAACACGAACAATACCGTGGATTTAGCTTGGCGCGGTGCACCCGGAAATTCTGGTTGGAAATCGCCGATTGAGCTTGGAGATTGTAGAATCTCTAGGGGAGGGGACGTAGCTCAATTGGATAGAGCATCGGATTTCTAATCCGGCGGTTGCAGGTTCAATCCCTGCCGTCCCTACCATGCTTAAGAACTAATCGTGCAGAGGTACCACGGGATCCGCTCCGTGGCAGAACGTCGCGACGCGCAGCAGGCTGCCATCGTGGTCGGGCACGGTGACCACCGGGCCGACGCAGTAGACGGCGTGGCCTGTATCCGCCATGTACCAGCGTCCGTGCTGGACGGGTTTCTGCACTAGTTTTTCGTGGACTGCCGCTGGCTGCGGCGGCACCGCTGGCGAAACAGGCAATGAGAACAACAGCGCAACGATGAGCGTATTCATTCGCTGACCACCTAACAGAGAAAAGTTTTGTTCGTTGCCATGATCTTGATCTGGGTCAAGTCTTGATCTGGGCTAGGTCTTGATTTGCAATTCCATCTTGCTAAGAACACAGCGTCGTTAAATCTGTGACGGGAAACGGCGACGGTCAACCTTGTCGTCCGCTTGTAACGGTTGCTTCTCCATCTTGGATTTACGGCTCAGCAGCCTCTGCGCCTGGTCTTTCTGAAGCGGAACCGTGTTCGAATGGCTGGGTTTACCTTCGGCATTTGCCTGTGGCTTCGCCTGCTTTTTTTCAATCATGCGCTGTGCGGCTTCCTGCCCCTTCAAGGACGACATCTGTTGGCTGTCCTGGAACAGTTGCAGGATCAGATTGCGCTGCGACTGGATCACGTGGCCCTGCTCAACCAGAACCAGCGCCATGATGCCGTAGCACGCCATGAGGAGGAACACCAGGACAGGGAACATCTTCGATCTCGGCTTCGAGGTGTTCGTTGGAACCACCAGCTCGACGTGCATTGCGCCTCCTCGGACCCCACTTTGGTGGGACTTATGCCGGGATACGATGCAGATCACTTACCACCGGGTGGAATTCGCGTAAACAGCTGAAAATACTGGGGTTGCCGGCAGGAAGGCGCAATTTTCTCAGTGCCCTGGGTGCAAGAAGCTGCACATATTGGGCAACGATCTCTGAGTTTGCAAGCCCCGAAGGGCACAAAACTTAGCACTTAAGGGATAGGGGGCTGGGCCGCTGGAGCCGCGCCTAGCCCAGCACAATCTTGGCAATTGTGCCTAGCTGCATGTTGGAGGTGCCCTCGTAAATCTTGCCGATCTTGGCGTCGCGGAAATATTTCTCCACCGGGTAGTCCTTGGTGAAACCCGCGCCGCCGTAAATCTCCACCGCTAGCGAGGTCACGCGCTCGGCGACCTGCGAGGTATACAACTTGGTCATGGCCGCTTCTTTCAGGAAATTCATGCCCGCATCTTTCATGCGCGCGGTGTTGTAGACGAGCAGGCGAGCGGCTTCGATCTCCGTCGCCATCTGGGCGATTTGAAACTGGATGCTCTGGAACTCCGAGATCGGCTTGCCGAATTGCTTGCGTTCTTTGGCGTACTTGACGGCGTACTCCCACGCGCCGCGCGCCACGCCAATCATTTGGGCGCCGATGCCGATGCGGCCTTCGTTCAGCGTCTCGATGGCAATCTTGTAGCCCTTGCCTGGCTCGCCGAGGATGTTCTCTTTGGGGACGCGGCAGTCTTCCAGGATGAGTTCGCATGTGGACGAAGCGCGAATACCGAGTTTGTCTTCTTTCTTCCCAACCGTGAAGCCCGGGAAATTTTTTTCGACGATGAACGCAGTGATGCCTTTGTAACCCTTCGCCGGATCGAGTGTCGCAAAGAGAATGAAGAGGCCGGCTTCCTTGGCGTTCGTGATCCACAGCTTGCGGCCGTTGAGCACGTATTCGTTGCCTTTGAGTTCGGCGCGGGTTTGCAGAGCGAAAGCGTCGGAGCCGGATGCGGCTTCGCTAAGCGCATAGGCACCTACGGTATCGGACGCCATTTTCGGCAGATAGTGTTTCTTCTGTCGCTCGTTGCCCCAGCGGATGAGCGCGTTGTTGACCAGCGTGTTCTGCACGTCGACAATCACGCCCGCCGAAGCATCGACGCGAGAGAATTCCTCAACCGCGAGAATGGCCTCAAAAAACGTACCGCCGCTGCCGCCGTATTGCTCGGGGATTTCAATACCCATCAGTCCGAGCTGGAAGGATTCGTCGAGCAGGCTGCGCTCGAAGACGCCTTTTTCGTCCATTTCCTTGACGTGGGGACGAATCCTATCCTCGGCAAACTGGCGGACGGTATCGCGGAAGAGCGTTTCGTCTTCGGAAAGTGTAGTCACGGGAGCGGCGCGATGGATGGGCGAGTCGGACATGGATCACCTTGGAGGACGATGGCGCACTCTTCAGTCTAGCAGGGGTGAATGCGGTCGAGAACCCTACCCGCGCTTGCGGTAAACCAGCTTCAGCGAATCGGCGGCGAGGATCTTGCGAATCTGATGTCGCGCATGGGTCGACCACGGACCTGTCCGGTCGAGCTTAATGTAAGCCTTCCAGTGCGCCAACGCCCGCCGCGGCTCACCGATTTTTTCGTACGCCAGCGCTAGGTTGTAATTCGCATCGGCATAGGTCGGAGCCAAGTGCAGGGCATTGCGGTAGGCCTCGATAGCTTCCTGCACGCGTCCAGTCTCATCGAGCACATTGCCGAGATCGAAATACGCCAAGGCATACCGCGGGTCAATTTCCACCGCGCGCCGATAATGGAACTCTGATTCGGGATATTCCTGGCGGTTGTAGAACAGCGTTCCTAAATTGATATGCGCCGCCGCGTGGTCCGGCTCGATGTCCAGCACTCGCTCGTAAGCTTCAATGGCTTCCGCCTGCCGCGCTGGATCCTCTTCGAGCGCAATGCCATGCGAGAACAACTCGGAAACAGCAGCATCGACCTGCTGCTCTTTCATGTGTTCAATCGCCAGCCGCTTGGGCGATGCCGCCAGATTGCCTTCAATCCGCA
>JAYTQD010000664.1:0-6937 GCA_043746935.1 Acidobacteriaceae bacterium
GGAGGTGGCGGCGGACATACAGGCGGGAGTGGCACAGGCGGCGGAGCTTTCGCTTTCGGATCTTCTGGCGGACCCGGTAGTGGCACGGGCGGCAGCTTCTTAGGCGGGCTTGCTGGAGGGGCTACCGGAGCAGCAGGCACGGCCACGGCCATTGCCTACGGCAACACCGTCGCGCTGCAAGAAGAGGAAGTCGTACAGGCCATCCGGCTACTCACGCAATTTGGCGAAGCCTCGAAGACCTCCGAGCCAAGAATTGAGCAGTTGCAAAAAGAAATCGAAGCGACCAGCCCCAACACACGCGTGAGCCTGCAGGGGCTTCTTTCCAACCTGGCCGCCACCGTGGGCAACACCGAAACCGACAGCAACATGCTGATGAAGGCCGCCGAACACATGGCCATCAAATTCGCCCTGGAAAAGTATCAGAAGGGCGACATCCGCGTGAACGCCGTCCACCAGATGCTGGAGCACATGAGCCGGCAAATGGAACGGCTGCGCCAGATTCTGCGCTTGCAGGAAGACAAGATGGGCAAGGCGGGCATTCTGGTGGAATCGCACGCCGACATCATGGACCGCATGTTCTGGGCGGAAGTTCCCGAGTCCGGGAAGCGCAGCGTACTCCTGTCGAATGAAGCGGCCTGCGTCCCGGCTCGCAACGTAAAGCAATTTTTGGACACGCTGATTGAACGCGGCGATACCGACGGTACCGACCAGATTTTACGCAATTACCTGAACTGCCTAAACAGCAAGGACGTCGAAATTCGCAGGAAGACGGCAATCGGACTCAGCCAGCTTTCCGAGCTCTATGCCTCCGTGGGGAAGGAACTGCTAATCGATACCATTCACCGCGTCGGCGCGCAGGTCCGCACCGAACAGGAAGGGGAACTCCAGAGTTTGATGAGCGCTGCCTTTGTGCGCCTCAGCCAGGAAGCCAGCGTTCGACGCCAGTACGGTGCTTTGGAAGAAGTGCTGGAATCGCTGGGCAACATTGCAAAAGAACGCCCACTGTTTGCCAAAGACATTGCTCCGCGCATCGGTGTGGAAAACCGCTTGGCCGAATTTATCGACGAAGCGCTCCGTCTCGACGAAATTCCCAAGGAACTGATCGGTCTCTTCAAGCGTACTTCGGAGGCCTCGGTCGACCACCTTGCGGATCGCTTCTACAAGTGCATGACGCGCCAGGAATGCGACCGCGTGGTGGACTTGGTCAACGGCCTCGGCTCGCCGGCACTGGAGCAGATGCGGCAGACCTTGCGTTTGGGGCAGCCCAGCAAGGCAGCGGCGGTGGTAGGTTTGCTAAGCCGGTTGGATGTCCCCACCCTGCTCGAACTACTTCCCGGCCGCATGACGGACATGAACCGGTTTTACCAAGACATGATCGTGCGCCAGATTGCCTACGGCGCCGCGGTGGATCGCGGCCACACATTGCTGGAGCTTCTGGAATTGCTGGACCCCTCGGTGTTGCCAATGGCTGTGGATGAAATTGGCATGAGCGGAGACCGGACTACCGCTGGGCCTTGCATCGCTATGGCGCAAGCCGGAGATGCGCAGGGA
The DNA here is from genome assembly GCA_043746935.1 of Acidobacteriaceae bacterium. Taxonomy (GTDB): domain Bacteria; phylum Acidobacteriota; class Terriglobia; order Terriglobales; family Acidobacteriaceae; genus JANXUC01. Next base: position 1,552 of record JAYTQD010000664.1, read on the forward strand.
CGATCACCATTCCTACAGCTCAAGGCGCTCGAATCACTGGGACGCTTGCGCGAAATCGACTCGACACCAATTCTGCGGGGGCTGCTCGATGCCCGCAAGATGTTCAAGTGGACTTATCATCGCGAGATCCGCATTGCCGCGGCACAAGCCTTGGCGAAGATCGATCCGCGCTACGGCAGCCAGATCATGTCGGAAACAGGACTGGAATCTGGCGAGCTGGCCTTAGCGCCTCTGGAACCCGCTCCGGCATGCCCGTGGGTCCGGCAACGCCGCTATGAGCGCCTGGTGCTGGCCAAGGCCATCACGGGCACTCTCAGCAGCTCCTGGGGCAAGTGTACGGTGCAAATCCGCGAAATGAGCATGGGCGGAGGGCTGGCGACGAAGGAAGATAGCGTTCGCATTAGCTCCGAGGGGACGCTGGAGTTTTCAGTAGGCATGCGCGCCGTGAAAGCCCAAGTCATTCTGCGGCGAGCGAAGCAGCAGGAATTTGGTTATGAAATCGTGAACATTGATCTGGAAGGTCGCTCGCGCATTCGCAAGCTGCTGATCGACACGGCGGCGAAGGCTCCAGAAACGCGCGGCAAGGACTGGGACGGAAATCGGAAGGCGTAAGGAATCTGAAGTAGAAAAAGCCCCTGCCGGATGGCAGGGGCTTTGTTGCGAGGCCTTCAATTTACTGTTTCTTGACGTTCAAAAAGATGATCGCAAAGGTGTACAGGGCCAGTGATTCAATAAGAATCAACCCTAGCAGCAGCGCGAAGCGGATTCCAGGCGCAGCCGCTGGATTGCGAGCGAGTGCTTCCGCAGCGGAGGCGGTTGCGCGCCCCTGGCCAAGGCCGCACAAGCCGGAAGCAATCGCCATTGCGATGCAAGCGGCAGCAACAGTCCAGTTGGCTTCAACCACGCCAACCGCGCCACCTTGTGCCATGGCAGGAATGGCAAAACAACAGATAGACATAAACAAGAACAACACTTTCATGTTACGCATTGGTTTGTTTCTCCTTATGAATTACCGCCAGTGGGTGGTTGACGTTCACCGTGCTGACGCCCTCACGCTCGCGGCACAAATTCTTCAATTCGAGCAAAAGCTCGAAACTTGGTCTAAATCAGTGCTCGTCCGCTACAGCTGCGGAAATATAGATCATGGTCAGAAGCACAAATACATACGCCTGCAACACTGCCACCATGAGATGCAGGCTTAAGAAAACTACAGGGAGGCCAATCGGGATCAGGGAAAAAAAGACCAGAGTGACCAGATCTCCGGCAAAGATGTTGGCCCAAAGACGGACGGTCAGAGACAGCAAACGCGCCGCATGGCTTGCAATCTCGATCGGAAACATCAAGATCATAAACGGCACGCGCATGAATATTGACATCCCTGGCATTGGCGGACCGAAAAAATGCTTGAAATAACCGCCCGGTCCCTGGTGCCGCACGCCATGCCAGTTGTAGTAAGCGAAAGCGACAATAGCGCAGCCCAGAGGAACCGTTGCGGCTATGCCCGTCGGAGAATCAAACCCGGGAATCATCCCAATCAAGTTGCAGCACAAAATAAACAGAAACATCGTCATCAGAAACGCTATGAAGCGCTCACTGTGATGACCGATAATTTCACTTGCCTGGCCCTTGATGAATTCATCCACGCTCTCAAACGTGTGCTGGAGCGCTCCTGGCGAGTCCACGGAAAGGCGGGAGCGGAAAAACGCGAAAGCAAGCAGAAGCAGAAGAAAGACGAGCAATTGCATCGCGAAGGCATCCGAGATGGGTGCCTGCGCGAACCTGGGCTCAACATGCAGAACCCGCAGCACCGAAGTGGCGGGTCCGGCAAATATATGGTTCAGAATTGCTGTAAACCAGAGTTGTTCTGGCATCGCAGGTCGACTCTATGCCTTAGTTTTGGGTATCGTGTCTCTCAAAAAACAGTACGAGAACACTGTGCCCAGCCTCGCAAGCAATCGCTATAACGGGCAAAAACAAGCCCGTAAGGAGCCCACGAAACGAGGCGGGATAACTAGATAATATAGCATAGCCGATAGAGGCCATCAAAATGTAACGGGCCGAGAAGCGGACGATTGTGCCCGCCCTCGAAGGGCGTTTCTGTGGTGATTCTCCAAGTGCATTGATTACTCGTTCCGTCCAAAGAACATTCAGGCCGGCAGCCATGCAACCGAGAAGCAGCCCCGCAGCGGCGGCGAGACCAAAGGTTACTCTTGCAGCAATTACCAATGCCAATCCTGTGAAAAGCATGAAACGTTGCAAGCGAGCTAGCGCCTCGGGGTAGGAGTTTCCGCTCGCCTCCACCGGCACATCAACCATCTCCACGGAACTCGCCTTGTGATCCACTTCACTCATTCCAATTGGATGACATCACAGTACGAACTACGTCAACGAAGCCAGCAATAATACCGATCAACAACCCTACCGGCTGCCACCAATCGGCATGAAACCAGTGGGCGAGAAGTTTCCCGAGCCCCCACCCAAGCAGAGTCGCCGCCGGAAGTGCGAAGCCGATCTGCGAATAGCGGCCGAGCTGGATCATCCAGCTTCGCTCGCTGTTCGCCTTTTCGGGGTCTGGGATCGGGTTGGGAGTTTGGCTCTTTTCGGTCATAAAACCCAGAATTTGATGCAAAACCTTTCACATTTCATTTTGTAGCACTAAAGAAAATGTGAAAACTGTTTCACTTTATTCGGCGAATCCGGGCCAGCCAGTAGCTGTCCCCAGCCGGTTCGCTATAATCGTGAGTTTATACCCACAACGGAAAACCGCACAGAGCCTTGCTATCAGGGCGGCGCGGGCGAGGCAGATTCTCTTGGCATTGGATGAACAGATTTATCAACTGCGGCTCGATAAGCTCAAGCAGCTTGAGGCATTGGGGCAGGAGTCGTATCCACGGCGTTACGACTTTACGCATACGGTCGCGCAGATTCTCGCGGACTACTCCGCCAAGACCGCCGAGGAACTGGAGGCTACGCGGGTCACGGTCCGTATCGCGGGAAGGATTCTGGCAATTCGCTTGATGGGCAAGGCGGGGTTTGCCCAGCTCCAGCAGGATGGCCAACGCCTCCAGGCCTACATCAAGAAAGACGCAGTCGGAGAAAAGTTTTTCGAAATCTACAAACTGCTCGACCTCGGCGACCATATTGGCGTGAGCGGATATTTATTCCGCACGCGGACCGGCGAACTCAGCATTCATGCCGAAGATCTCACGTTCCTCGCGAAAGACCTTCTTCCACTTCCGGAAAAATGGCACGGCCTGACCGACGTGGAGCTGCGCTACCGCCAGCGCTATCTCGACCTGGTTATGAATCCCGACGTGCGCGAGGTCTTCGTCAAGCGCAGCAAGCTCGTGCAATCGCTGCGGCGGTCGCTCGATTCCCGCGGCTTCATTGAAGTCGAGACCCCGATGATGCACGCCATCGCCGGCGGCGCGGTGGCAAGGCCGTTTGTCACACATCACAACACGCTCGACATTGATCTTTTTCTACGCATCGCGCCCGAGCTGTATCTCAAGCGCCTCACCGTGGGTGGCTTTGACCGTGTCTACGAAATCAACCGCAACTTCCGCAACGAAGGTCTTGGCTGGCGTTGGAACCCCGAGTTCACCATGCTCGAGTTTTACCAGGCCTACGCCGACTACCAAGTCGTGATGCAGTTGACCATGGCGTTATTGGAACAGGCTGCGAAAGACGTCAACGGCTCTACGAAAGCCAAGTGGACCACGCCCGAAGGCGAACAGGAAATCGACTTCGCCTTGAGCAACTGGCGGAAGATGACGATGCGCGAGGCCATTATTCATTTCTGGCCTGAGGCGGCGGGCCCGAAGCCGGAGATCAGCGATTTTGCGTCGCACGAAAGTGTCGCCAGTTTAGTCAAGCGCTACAACGCGGCCGGATCGCACATGGCCTACAACCCAGCGGAACCCGCAGGCAAGACCATCGCCAATTTATTCGAAGCCGTCGCCGAAGAACATTTGATCCAGCCGACCGTGATCTACGAGTTCCCTGCCGCCGTCTCGCCGCTCTCGAAAAACAAGCCGGACGAACCGGACTGGGTCGAGCGCTTTGAAATTTTTGCCGGAAAAATGGAAATTGCCAACGGCTTCAGCGAACTCAACGACCCAGAAGAGCAGCGCCGCCGCTTTGAGCACCAGATCAAAGAACGCGAACGCGGTGACGACGAAGCGCACCAAATGGATGAAGACTACATCCGGGCATTGTCCTACGGGCTGCCGCCGACGGGAGGGCTGGGTCTGGGAATTGATCGGGTCGCGATGCTTTTGACCGACTCCCACACCATTCGCGATGTGATTTTATTCCCGCTCCTGCGTCCGGAAAAACCACAAGCGGAAGACGCGACTGAGGTTACACCCAGCGCAGGCTAGTGCTTCGCGGCCTTGCTGCCACCGCCGCCACTCTTCACACCAAAATTCTTACTCAAGTATTTCAGCACCTGCTGCTGGTCCGCCGGCTCAATCTCCAAGCCGCGCTCCACCATTTTATCGAGCGTACCGGCCCACCACTTGGCATCCTGGTGCTGCTTGGTAATCTTCTTGAGGTCATGGCATTGCTTGCACTTAGTCTCGATGGTGGCCTTCGCTGGCCCGGGAGGAAGCTCAGGACCACTGGCCCAAGCGCCCACAACCGCCATCCACAACACGAAGAACACGCTGGCCCCACGCCGCATTCCCAAATCACCTGTTTTCGCAAGCCTGAAAGGCTGCTCAGAGTCGTACTTCCATCACAAACAACAATGCGGCCCGGCCTGCTCAGCCGAGCCGCAACATTTCAAGAATACCCAGCCGCCCGCAAACCGGTCAAGGCCGCAGCTACCAGCTAGTGCCGCCGCTGCGTCTCTTTCAAAATCATCCCGAAGTTGCGTCCCATCACGCTGATGCCCTGCACATCAATGCGCCCGACCACTCCGACCTTCGAGCCATTCGCCGGTGTGCCAAAATTTTGGCTGTAGACCCAAAGCGTTCCCGTACCATCATCGAGCTTGAAAAATCCAAACCCTAGCGCGCCAATCGATTCCACGACGCGCCCACCCACCGTGATTTCTCTTCCCGCGTAACGCCCCGGGTCACGGTTGATGGCCGCCAGACTTTCATGCGGCGGACACGCTGTCAGCACCAAGGTACAGGCGATCAATGCCAGCACGGCTACAGCAGACAAAGTTCGTTTCACGGTCATTTCCTCCGATGGTCTCTCGCTCACAGCCAAGAGCGCCCCTGCATATGTAAAGATGCCGCAACCCTCTCCCGGGTTTTATCCCTTTGCTAACATTACGCCGTCGGCTTCTATCCCTTGGAACCGCGTATCTTCCTCACGATGAACGTCACCAGCATCGCGCCCAGCACGGCGATGAGGATCGTGTAGAGCAGACCTC
>JAYTQD010000665.1:0-6933 GCA_043746935.1 Acidobacteriaceae bacterium
TCGGCGAAGCAGGCGCGGGCTGACGGGATGACCGTTGTGACCCCGGCTGAGGCGGCCAAACAAGCGGACTGGATTCAGATTCTGACTCCCGATGAGACACAGGCCGAGCTTTATCTGGACGCGATTGCGCCGCACCTGACCGCAGGCAAGATTCTCGGCTTTTCGCACGGGTTCAGCATCCACTTTAAGTCGATTGTGGCGCCCAAGGATGTGGATGTGGTCATGATCGCGCCCAAGAGTCCGGGGCATTTGGTGCGGCGCGTGTATGCCGAGGGACGTGGCGTGCCGGCGTTGGTTGCCATTCACCAGGATGCCAGCGGTCGGGCGAAGGAATTCGCGCTGTGCTATGCGGGCGGGATTGGTTCGTTGCGCGCGGGCGTGATCGAAACAACCTTCAAAGAAGAAACCGAGACGGATTTGTTTGGCGAGCAGGCGGTGCTCTGTGGCGGGTTGACGTCGCTGATCAAGAAAGGGTTCGAGACGCTAGTCGAGGCCGGGTATCAGCCGGAGATTGCCTATTTCGAATGCCTGCACGAAACCAAGTTGATTGTGGATTTGATCTACGAAGGCGGATTGAGCCGCATGCGCGACTCGATTTCGAACACGGCGGAGTATGGCGACCTGACGCGCGGCGATGTCGTCGTTGGCGATTCGGCGCGGGCGGCGATGAAGGATGTTCTCAAGCAGATCCAGGAAGGCACGTTCGCCAAGGAATGGATTGCCGAGAACAAGAACGGCGGCGCGAATTTTGCTGCTTTGCGCGCCAAAGAGAAGCAGCATCCGATTGAAATCGTGGGAGCGCAACTGCGCGGGATGATGTCGTGGCTGCCCGGACAGAAGAAGGCCGCTGCGGTTGACGCGAAAGACGCCAAGAAGGAAGAGCCCGTACATGCTTAGAGGCGCCGACATCGTTCTCCGCTGTGTGCGCGCGGAGGGAGTGGACATGGTCTTCGGCTACCCCGGAGGCGCGATCATGCCGTTGTATGACGCGCTGGAGGGCAGCGGGATCCGCCACATTCTCTCGCGGCATGAGCAGGGCGCGGTGTTTGCGGCGGAAGGATACGCGCGTTCCACTGGTAAAACAGGAGTGGCGATTGCGACTTCCGGGCCGGGCGCTACCAACCTTGTGACCGGCATTGCCGACGCGAAAATGGATTCCGTGCCGCTGGTTTGCATCACCGGGCAAGTGCGGTCGGTTTTGATTGGTTCGGATGCGTTTCAAGAAACCGACGTTTTCGGTATGACCCTGTCGCTGACCAAGTGGAGCCGGCTGGCAAGGACGATTGAAGAAATTCCGGACATCATTGCCGAGGGTTTCTACTGGGCGCGGAGTGGACGGCCGGGGCCGGTGGTGCTGGATTTCCCGGTTGATTTGCTGAAAGCCAAGATGGAGTTTAAGGGGCCATCGACGTTTCTTCCGCCGGTAAAGAAAACCAACGGACATGCCAAACCGGATTTTTGGCCGAAGCTGCAAGCGCTGTTGCAGGGAGCGAAGAAGCCTTTTGCTTTGGTGGGAGCGGGCGCGAAGATTTCCGGCGCGACTGACGCTTTGGTGGAATTGCTCGACACCTTGCAAATCCCAACGTGCGCCACCGTGCATGGGTTGGGGGCGATTCCTTCGAATAAGCCTTACTACACGGGCATGGTGGGAATGCACGGAACGCGCGCATCGAACATGGCGCTGCATGAGACCGACCTGCTGCTGGTGTTTGGGGCGCGTCTGGATGACCGCGTGACCGGCGAGCCTTCACGCTTTGCGCCCGACGCGAAGATTGTGCATTTTGAGATTGATCCAGGACAACTGGACCGCGTGCGGGCTTGCGAGCTGCCAGTGGTTGGAGATTTGAAACAAACAGTTCCGCAGTTTCACAGCGAAGTGAAGCACGCTTCCCTGCCCGACTGGAGCGGCTGGCGTGGACTGGCGTGCGGCCTGACGCGGGCGGAAGAAGACACGCGCGGACTGGCGCAACCTGCGATTCGCTTTCTAGACGCGCTGTTCGCGCAGATGCCGAACGATGCCTTTGTTATCACGGATGTGGGCCAGCACCAGATGTGGGCAGCGCAGCGGTATCGCAAGAATTCGCCACGCGGCTTCATTACTTCTGGCGGGCTGGGAGCGATGGGATTTGGTCTTCCGGCGGCTGTGGGCGTGCAACTGGCGAATCCGGGCGCGTGCGTGATTTGCATCTCCGGCGATGGCGGCTTTCAGATGAACTTGCAGGAACTGGCCACCGTGCATCGTTTAAAGCTGCCAGTGAAGATGGTGATTATCGACAACAAATATCTGGGCATGGTGCGGCAGTGGCAGCAGTTGTTCTATGAACGAAACTACGCCGAGACCGATATGAGCGATAACCCGGACTTCGTTGCGATCTCTAAAGCCTACGGAATTCATGCCGATTTAATGGGTGTGGATGCCGTGGCGGGGTTGGATGTGCCACCCGCGACCGCTGCGTCGCTTTCGCGTTTTCTGAAGTCGCCGCAGCCAGAGTTGCTGGTATTTGAGTGCCCGAAGGAAGCGAACGTGTATCCGATGGTGCCCGCGGGCGCCGCTCTATCGGAAATGGTTTTCGAAGAGGAATAACAATTCTTAAGGAGCTACGCCATGATGCACTTATTCCATATTCGCTACAAAAACACGCAAGGCACGTTGATGCGCGTCCTGATGGCAGTGTCGCGGCGCGCGCTCCCCATGTCGTATGTGCAGGCTATGCCCGTGGAAGACTCGCATGAAGTCCGGCTGTTGCTGGATGTGACCGAGAAGCAGTCGGCGCAGCTCTATCGCGACTGGCATGCGACCGTGGATGTGATGGAAGTGAGTTCGATGCTGGCGCTGGAAGAAGGCTGGGCGGCTGGGGTGGATGCTGGCGCGCATATGCCTCCGGCTTCGGCTGGGATTGGTTCGTATAACCGAACTGCGATGGCGTAGGCCTGCGATCAAAATCCCCGCCCCTTCGGCTTCGCTCAGGGCAGGCCCTGTCGCTTCGCGACAAGGACGGGGCAACCGGTATCTTTCAGCTTCACGAAATACAGCAATGACTTTTTCTTTTCTGGACGGCCGAGGGCGGCCGTCCCCACGCAACTTTTTACTAACCCTGATAGCATCCTGCCTGGACAAACTTTATGGACCCTAAACACCGCAGCCGTTTGATCACGGAGGGGCGCGACCGTGCGCCTGCTCGTGCCATGTTCAAAGCCATTGGTTTTACTGACCAGGATTTGCGGCAGCCTCTGATTGGCGTCGCGAATACCTGGATTGAGACGATGCCGTGCAATTTTCATTTGCGGCGACTGTCGGCGAAAGTGAAGGAAGGGATTCGCGCGGCTGGCGGCACGCCGATGGAATTCAATACCATCGCAATTTCCGATGGTGAAACAATGGGAACCGAGGGCATGCGGGCTTCTTTGGTGAGCCGCGAGCTGATTGCGGATTCTATTGAGTTGGTGTGTCGCGGGCAGTTGTTTGACGCTGTGGTGGCGGTGGTGGGCTGCGACAAAACCATTCCGGCCGCCGCGATGGCCTTGGCGCGGCTGAATATTCCGGGGATTGTGTATTACGGCGGGACGATTGCGGCAGGGTCGTTTCGAGGAAAAGACGTCACGATTCAGGATGTGTTCGAAGCCGTCGGCGCGAATGCGGCGGGCAAGATGAGCGACGCGGATTTGAAAGCGCTTGAAGACGTGGCGTGCCCCGGAGCGGGCGCGTGCGGTGGGCAGTATACGGCGAACACGATGTCGACCGTGATGGAGATGATTGGGCTTTCGCCGATGGGTTTCAGCAGCGTTCCCGCGAACGATCCGCGCAAAGACGAGGTCTCGGTGGCGTGCGGCAAGCTGGTGATGGATGTTCTAAAAGCTGGAATTTGCCCGAAGGATATTTTGACGCGAGAGGCTTTTGAAAACGCCATTGCGGCAGTGGCGAGCACGAGCGGATCAACCAACGCTGTGCTGCATCTGCTGGCGATTGCACGCGAAATGGGTGTGCCGCTGGAGATTGATGACTTCCAGACGGTGAGCGAGCGCACGCCGCTGCTAGCCGATCTGAAACCAGCGGGGCGTTTTGTTGCGGCGGATATGCATCGGGCTGGAGGCGTGCGATTGCTAGCGCAGCGGTTGCTGGCGGGAAAACATCTACACGGTGCGGCAAAGACTGTGACTGGAAAAACGCTGGCGGAAGAGGCGGCTTCGGCGGAGGAAACTCCGGGGCAAGAGGTTATTGTGACTTTGGAACATCCGTTGAAAAAAACTGGAGGATTGGTAATTGTGCGCGGCAATCTGGCTCCGGAAGGTGCGGTGGTCAAGGTCAGCGGTCATGAGCGCGCGAATCATCGCGGGCCGGCGCGTGTGTTTGAATCGGAAGAAGACGCGATGACTGCCGTCACGGGCAAAGGCATTCATGCCGGCGACGTGGTGGTAATTCGCAACGAGGGACCGAAGGGTGGGCCGGGAATGCGCGAGATGCTGAGCGTAACGGCGGCGATTGTCGGTGAAGGCCTGGGCGAATCCGTTGCGCTGCTGACTGACGGGCGTTTCAGTGGTGCAACACGTGGACTGATGGCGGGACATGTTTCTCCGGAAGCTGCTCTCGGCGGACCGATTGGGGCGCTCAGGGATGGCGATATTGTGGTGCTGGACGTGCAGAAGCGGCTGTTGCAGGTAGAGATTAGCGATGCGGAAATACAGTTGCGGCTTGCGGCTGTGAAGCCTCTTGCGCCACGCTATCCTAGCGGAGTGTTTGCGAAGTATGCGGCGTTGGTCTCGTCGGCTTCGGATGGGGCGATTACGCGGGCGAAGTAGCCAAGCAAAACCACGCGGGCGCGGGCGCTCGCGCCACACGAGACATACGAACTGCACGGGCGGGGACGCCCGCGCCTCCATTGTTGTTCCTTATTCAGAAATTCAGCCGGACGCCGAACTGGACTGCGAATGGAATTCCTACCGTTGTGCCAGGGCCGAAGAAGTCGCCCAGGGCTCCTGCCGGGACTCTTAAATCCTTGAGGTTGGTAACGATTGTGTTCTTGGGATCTCCCGTTGGGAACAAAGCGGTGATGTCAGGAATGTAGTTGTTCCCTGGGTTCGTCCGATTCAGCAGATTGAACATTTCGGCGAAGGGGCGAATGGAGACGCGCTCGGTGATACGAAAATCCCGGCTCACGCGCACATCAATCTGCGAGTAGGGCGTGCCCCGGAACTGATCGAGATGCGTCGGTACGCCGTTGATGACGGCGCGGTCCGTGAAGTTGTGATCACCGTTGGCATCAGCGGGTGTGAATATGGTGTAAGGGCGGGCGCTCTCAAACTGTACCAAAGTTGAAATCTGGAACTTGTACGGCAATTCGAAAATTCCACTCACCACAAAGCGGTGGCGAATGTCTTCGCCGGAAGGACCATGATCGCCGGAGCCAAAGGGATTCAGCGGATCGGTGACTCCATTCACATAATCAAAGAGTTCGCCGACGGTCGCTCCCCAGGTGGTGGCGCGGGCGAAGGTGTAGTGCGCGGTAACGTCGTAGCGTCCGCCGCGGTGTTGCAGGATCAACGATCCTCCGTTGTAGCTGGAGCGGTTGTCGGAGCGGAACACGGAGGTGTCTGGAGCGTCCTTGGGTAAGGACACATCGTGAAGATATTCATAGCGGCGGTATTGATGAACACCACCCTGGTGCTGAAATTGCGCGGTTACGTGCCAGTTGTTGGCAAAGGCATGCTCCAAAGCCGCGCTCGCTTGGATCGCATATGGCGTGTGGTAGTGCGGATCGATGATGGAAGGCGGAAGACTACTCTGTACCGCAGGGTCAGTAACCGCATTGTTTACTGCTTGGAACGCCTCGGCCCAGCCACCCTGACTCAGGTCGTTGTAGAAGAGGCCGAAGCCTGCGCGCAGGACGGTATTGCCGTCTCCGGGCGAGTAAGCGATGCCCAAGCGCGGACTAAAAGCTTTGCGGTAGTCATGCGGAACACCATTGGCGAACGGCACGCCAGCTGTACGCAACGCTTGCAGGGTCAGATTCTGATTCTGGTCTCGTCCGCTGGCTTTGAAGAGGCCGAACGTTGTGTCGTAGCGTAGACCGTAGTTCAGCGTGAAGTGTGGGACTACTTTCCAACTGTCTTCCACGAAAAGGCCGAGGCGGCGAATACTTTGGGAGAAGGTACCGTTGGTGGCGCTCAGAAAGCTCACCATTGCATCGTTTGCGTCGGTTGAATTTGTGCAATCAGGAGGTGGGGGCCCGACCGTCGGCGGAGGCTGCCCTGGCGCCAAGCAAGTGAAGAACTTCGAAATATCCGTATAGCCGCTAGGATCGCTGTTGAATTGAATCAGCCTTTCCTGACCATCCGACAACCTTCCCCGCAACACCGGCTCGTGAATAAAGTTGATGCCAAATTTCGTGGCGTGACCGGCACCGGTGTGACTGATGTCGTAGCGGAACTGGTATTTCTCCTGATCGCGCTCGACGGGAAAGGCCGTGATCGCAGTGGCGAATTGATTGTCGCCGAAGGTTTCAAATCCGCTGGTTGTAATTGCTGTGGTCGAAAAAGGAAACGCCAGTGCGAATCCTAGATTCGAATTTCTTAGTTTATTGTGTTTGAAGATCGAGGACTCTAGAACCAGGGCACCTAACCATTCCGAACCCATAGTGAAGTGGTTGCTCAACAGCAGGTTGTAGTAATTCGAATGCGTAGCGAAGCCGGTACCGGGGAGGGCTCCCTGCTGCACCAGATCGTTGTGGACGAGGTTCCGGTCGAGAGAAAAGCGTAGGAACCAATCTGAGCGCTGCGACTGTTGCCAATCCGCACGCGAGTTGAACAAGCTGTCGCGAAAGGGAACCGACACGGAACTGGGTACATTGATGGAGGAAACGCCGGGAATTTGACCCGCAGTAGCGAATCCCGCCAGCGCGTTGAATTCACTCTGGCTATTCGCGCTGTAGGCGACGC
>JAYTQD010000666.1:0-2604 GCA_043746935.1 Acidobacteriaceae bacterium
GCCGCGCCCTATCAAGATTAAAGCTTTTCTCAAGCAAGTGGATCGGGATATCCCAGGCTTCAGTCACCAGTATGGATCCCTCAGCGAATACGCACATCCAAACTGGGCAGGGACTTCGCTTCTCTATTCCAAGGATGACACTGAAACCGGAGTGACATATTTTGGCCAAAACATCCGGGGAGCAGACAACACGAAACGCATTGGCGTTCACAATCTAATCGTAGCCTTGGCAATGTTTGAGAGAAGCTACAACCGGATCTCTGAGCTAATCCCCGCCTTTATCAAGATCATTGAGGGGGGAGTAAGAAACGAAGACAATCAGTCGCCGGATGAGTGAACCATTGAACCCACGCAGCCAGGCTCGCGTGACGACACCCTGGGAGTCCCTAGCGCCAACACTTGCCACCATAGTTCAGTTGATGCAGAGTGCAGGATTTGCGTTGCAGTCCTTCACTTCTACTTCCACCTTCTTCGTTTTTTCGGCTTGCGCCGCGAGATCGCGTTGTTGCTGCAAGAAAAGCGCCTGCCGTTGCAGTTCGACCGCATCGCGTTGCTCTTTCTCCTTTAGCAACTGCTCGGGAGTCTTCGCCGCTTCCTTGGCGAGAAATTCATCAGCGGTCGCATTGATCATCTCTTGCAAGATTTGGCATTTACGCTCCTTGCCAAGGTTGTCGATGATATGAAGGTTTTTCCCGTCGCTGTACACTTTGGCGGAACCACCGAGTGTGAGCCGCACCCACCAGCCCACGATGGTCCCGTTGGAATAGTTGCGAATCACGTACGTTGTATTTAAGCCGCGCAACCAGTATTGGCCGCGCTGAGGGATTGCAGCTGTTCCGCGTATTACCTGGGCGTCCTGCCACGGTTGGTCTTTCGCCCAAAGCAGTGGACTCAGCGTTAGTAGCAAAAACAGAATGAAGCTTCTCATAATGCACACCATAGCAGCCCTCAATCTAGCCTGCAAATCGAAATTTGACTAGTGCATGAAGGGGGTACCTCGAGACGCTCTCCGCCCTACCCACCACTGCTTTATCATAGAAGCCATGCTCCTCCACGGAATCCTCCCCCCCGTCACCACGCCGTTCTATCCCGACGGCCAGGTCTATTACAAAAAGATCGAGCACAACATCGAGCGCTACTCGCGCACGCCCATCGCCGGCATCGTCGTCCAGGGCTCGACAGGAGAAGCCATCCTGCTCTCGGATCAAGAACGCCGCGACGTCTTCAAAGCCGCCCGCGAAGCCGCCGCCCCCGAAAAAGTCCTCGTAGCCGCCACCGGCATTGAGTCCGCCATCGAAACCCTGCGCCTCACCGAATACGCCGCCAAGCTCGGCTACGACGTCGCCCTCGTCCGCACGCCGCATTTCTACAAAAGCCAGATGGCCAAGCCCATCAACATGCTTACGTTTTTCCGCACGGTGGCTGACCATTCGCCGCTCCCGGTGCTGCTCTACAACGTCCCCGCCTTCACCGGATACGACCTCCCCGCCGAACTGGTAGCCGAACTCGCCCAGCACCCCAACATCATCGGCATCAAGGAATCCGGCGGCGACGTGGAAAAGATCCGCAAAATGGCCGAACTCACACGTTCCATAAAGAGAACCACCGCCGTCACCGAAACTTTCGCCGCAGTTACGCAGCGCATGATCACCGCCGCGGAGACGCCGAAAGAATCCGAAGCCCTGGTGACTATAGGCGCCACCATCGGCGGAGGCTCCTCCGACTCCCCAAAACCCTCCTCCGCCGCCGTCAAAGCCGTCGGCACTCTGAAAACCCGCCAAAAAGAAGTCGGCTTCCAAATCCTCTCCGGCACCGCCGACAAACTCAAGCCCTCGCTAGAAGCCGGAGCCGTAGGCGCCATCCTCGGCTTCGCCTGCCCCGCCCCCACCGCCTGTTTCGAGGTCTACACCGCCTGGAAAGAAGGCGACGAAAAACTAGCCGCCTCCAAGCAAGACCGCATCATCGCCGCCGCCCGCAAAGTCGTCACCGAGTACGGCCCCGCCGGCATCAAGTACGCCATGGACCTCAACGGCTACTTCGGCGGCAACCCACGCCTGCCTCTCTTGCCCCTAACCGCCACCGCCAAATCCGAAATCGAAACCCTCCTAGCCAATATCCGAAACTAGCCTCACCCGCACCCACGTAGGGGCAGGCGCCCTCGCCTGCCCAGGTTCAAAAGGCACATTTGGGTGCCCCGTCCTTGTCGCGATTCTTCTTTTGCGACAGGGCGGGGCTCTTAAGGCGCTGTCCCCACCCAAACACAACGTTCCCCTAGGGTTTCCCCCCTATTTTCGATACACTTGATACAGGAACGGTGCACATGCCAACCCTGGCAGCCCACTACGAACACGACAAGCCCGATTCGGCCCGCACCCCGCATCTCCTCTGCGGCTCCCGTTTCTGGCCCCTCAGCGCCTCCCTAGGCTGTCTATACCTCGCTTGGCTAGCCTATTCGCACCTCGCCAGCCACCAAGTAGCCTGGCCCGCCGATGTCTGGTCCATCCTCGCCTACGTCGTCTGGGTGCTCTTCCTGCTGGTCATGGTCTCGGAGACCCATTGCTTCCGCGAGCGTCTGCTCTTCACCATCTTCATCGCCAATTTCGC
>JAYTQD010000667.1:0-6918 GCA_043746935.1 Acidobacteriaceae bacterium
CAGCGAAGAGCTTGGAGAGTTGAAGCGACGAACGCATGGATCTCACCTCTGGCGCAAGGACTTTTCAAACGAAAAACAGTATAGTCCGACCGCGTTGGCGACCGCGAGTGTTGAACGGCACGGCACCCATACCTGCCGCGAAGACTTCGTGAAGAGAATCGGACGTCGCTCTAGCGGGGCTCTAACGGGCAGAAGAGCCGGCCATTTTCTTGACCATGGCCAGGACGAGCTTGCGGTCGCTGTCGTTGAGCTGGGCGGTGTAGCGGCGCATTTGGGTTACGAAGCGGAGTTCGTCTTCGCTGAGCTTGGGTAGGGTTTTGGAGCCGTTCTCGTGGCCGTTCTCCATGAAAAACTGAGACAGCGGTAAATCCATGGCTCCAGCGATCTTGGCCAAGGTATCGAGCGAGGGAACGGTGTGACCGTTCTCGACGCGCGAGAGGTAGCAGCGCAGCAAGCCGGTGCGCTTCTCGATGTCGCCTTGCGACATGCCTCTTTGCAGGCGGTAGTCTTTGATCGTTATGCCGATATTCATAGTAGCCGAGGGGGTTACTTCGCGTAACCCAAGCAGACTCGCATAGTAATTAGTTTGGTACCTGTTGGCAAGTGAATTTGGTGGATTAGGCAAAGAAGGCGGGTGGATGGCGCTAGAAGCTCAATCGAGTGAAGCAAGCGAGGGAGCTGGATTTTAGTCATCCGCGACGGGCGGATGACTGGGCTTTCATATAGGCGCGGAGAATGGCATTAATACGAGTCTGATAGCCGCGCTGCTGGCGAAACCATTCGAGCAAGTCGGAATCGAGGCGCATGGTGATGACTGCTTTGCGGGTGGGTAGTACGACAGTTGCGTTTTTCCAGAAGGCTGCATCTGTGGCGCGGGCTTCGGGGTCGGCGTTGATGCCGTTGTGGATTGCGGTGGAACTAAGGCGGCTGAGCTTGTTCCAATTAGTCCCAGGCTTAGGGCTAATTTTGAGAACCACCTTCGATGCTTTGCCAGTAGGCGCGCCTTTCCTGCGGTTCCGCGCGCCATGCCGAGATGATGCGTCTTTCGTCATGTTCCCTGTCCGTATAGATGACCGTGATTTCCAGGCCGTATACCAGCCCTATGGCGTAGGTCCTGATTTCTTCGTAGTCGAAACGGTCATCGACCTTTTCAAGCGTCGGACCCTCGAAAACACGCTGGGCGTCACCGAACGCGATGCCGTGGCGAACGAGGTTGGCGCGGTCCTTGTCTTCGTCCCAAGTGTAGCGCATGTTGTGTATTTACACAATGTCAATATAGCGAGTACTTAAAACTGCCAAAGAACAAGGATTTCTGCCTCAGCTAAACGACCAATATCTATTGATGCTCTTTCGCTGTTTCCTCAAGGCTATTCCTGAACCAGGTCCACTTTGCCAATTCCTTCCACTGCCCTTTTTGGTCGAACTGCGCTATGTTTTCATCTATGCGCATTCGTGCTTGGACGAGCCAGATCTTTCGTCTCTCCTGAACGCCAGCCCCAGGCAGATCACCATCCTCCTGATCACTGCTCCTTAAAATCATTGATCTCAAATAGTCAAAATGCCTGATTCCGTCATGGTCTTCCATCACATCTGGACTACCAACTACGGTGTAAATTTTGCGCGAGACGGCGATTCTTGGGTAGATCGAAACGCAGTGTTCAAGCAAATAAGCTTCGTTCATCGCCTGGCCCAGAACTACCCCTTCTGAGTGATACAGAGGGCCAACCGCGGCCCCGCCTCGAATAAGGAAGCCTAGCTTCATCGCAGCAACCGCGAGTGAGCCGATCCACTGCTGAGTCATTTTCAAGCCCAGGAATAAGCCGCTGATTAAATCGACCCTGGGAGAAAGCTTCTCTAAGTCCTTGATCGGATAGCTAACAACGACGCTGTCTGAAAAGGCGGTTATAGCGGGGTTCACGCCTGTGGCGTTTCCTCCTTCTTCCACTGTCAATTCCCTTCTCTCGAAGTTGGTCTGCTGCGCCCTTATGTTGCGGACTAGGGTAATCAAGCTCTGCATTTTTCCCTTTTCCCAAGTGCTTACTGCGTTCTTGAACCCGAGGAAATCGATGAAAAATACCAAATGTTCATCCATGAAAGTAAACCTCCAGTAACTCATCCTAAAAAGTAGGAGACTAGCCTACAATGCCTCGAAAGAGGACATCGCATATTCGTGCTTTGCCAGAGGTGTACTTGCAAGAGATGAAAAGGGCAAAGCGGGGCAGGTTGGGCTAACACCCCCTCGCCAATCTGTAGGAGGGTGTTCGCCGAGGGAAATGCTGTTACCGACGTGCGGCTAGAACGACTGATGGCGCGTTCCGATTCCCGTCCTGTCGTAAATACGCGACAAGAAAGGGAGACACGGCAGGCGAGGGTGCCTACCGCCACGCGATTTTCGCTATTTCAAGTTCGCTGCTAGAAACTCGACAGTGCGCTTCCAGGCGTCGGCTGCGTCGTCGGGACGATAGCCGGCTTTGTTGTTGGGGTTTTCGAAGGCGTGTCCGGCTTCGGGGTAGATTTTTACGTCTATTTTTTTGCCGAGCTTTTTCAGGGCGGCTTCGAACTTGCCGACGTCTTCCGGCGTGATGCCCTGATCTTTGCCGCCGAACAGGCCGAGGATCGGGGCGTGGATCTTTTGCAGGCTCTCGGGTTCGGTGACTAAGTGTCCGTAGTTGATGACGGTCGCAGCGAGGTCGGGAACCTCGAGGGCGGTTTGCAGCGAGTAGCCTCCTCCCATGCACCAGCCGATGGAGGCGATGCGGTCTTTCTTGACGTAGCTCTGCGAGCGCAAGAAGGCGACTGCGGCGCGGAGGTCGCGTCCGGCGCGGTCTTCGGGGACGCCGCGCATGATTTCATGGGCCATGTCGGGCGTGGTGGCGACTTTGCCGCGGTAGAGGTCAACGGCGAGCGTGACATAGCCCTGATCGGCGAGTTTGGACGCCTGTTCCTTCACCCAGTCGTTGAGGCCCCACCATTCGTGGATGACGACGATGGCTGGGAACTGGCCGTCGCCCTCGGGCTCGTAGAGGATGCCCTGGACGGTTTCGTCGCCGCTTTTGTAGGAGACGGGCTTGCCAGGGACGGCGAAGGCCGTGGTGGCGAAGAGGGTGACGGCGAAAAATAGAACGACTTTCGTCAACGTTGCATTCTTCATAATTCCAGCTCCATGTACAGCGCGCCCGCGATGGGGTTTTGCCTGTAGGGCTCGATCTCGCGAAAGCCTAGCCGACGGTAGAGGGCGATGGCATCGTCCATCTTGCCACTGATTGTGTCGAGGCGAATGCGCTGAAATCCGATGCTAGCAGCTTCGGCGAGGATGCGCTCGGCTAGGGTGCGGCCAAGGCCGAGACCGCGAAAGTTAGGGCGGATGTAGAGGCGTTTCATTTCGCCCGAGGTGGCGTCGAAGCGATGGAGCGCGGCGCAGCCGGCGAGTTGGCCGTCGTGCTCGGCGAGGAAGAGGCGGCCGTCGGGAGGAGCGTAGTCTCCGGGTAATCCCGCTAGTTCCTGGTCGAAACTTTGGAAGCAGAGGCTGAAGCCGAGGGATTGTCCGTACTCAAGGAAGAGCTCATGGGCTTGGGTGATCTGGGCTGGGGTTTGAGCTTGGGAGAGCGTGAGCAGCGCTGGAGTGTTGTTCATTCTTGGCCTTGAGCCTCCAGCGCGCGGAAATGTGGAGTTGTGATCGTCAGGCCGCGCGCGTGACGGCGGGTTGGGCGGCGTCGAGAATCTGAGTTTGTCGCCACGTATAGAGAATGCGGTGAATCACCGTGATATTCGACAGCACAGCGATGACCCACAACGCAGGAGCCATGCGGTTAAAGAGTGCGCCGATGATCAGCAGCACCAGGCGTTCCGGGCGCTCGAGAAATCCAACACGGCAGGAGCCAATGAGCGACTCGGCGCGAGCGCGGGCATAGCTCACCATGACGGCGCCGGTCATCACTAGGGCGGTCAGTACGACATAGAAGAAACGATTGCCGCGGGCGTAGAAAACGAGCAGGCCGAAGAAGAGTGAGACGTCAGAGTAGCGGTCGACGACAGAATCAAAGAATCCGCCGAAACGCGTGACTTGATTGGAGGCGCGGGCGACACGGCCATCCACCAGATCGAAGAATCCGGAGCCGATAATCACGAGGCCAGCATAAAAAAACATCCGACGCTGGTTGTCGGCGGTGGCGTAGCCGAACAAAACGGCCGCTACGGTATTGACGCCGAGGCCGATAAGCGTGAGGGCGTTCGGATTAATGCGTGCGAGCGCGAGCCAATTCACAATGGCATCGAGCAGCACCCCGCAGGCCCTTCCGAACTCCTTAGTCCAGCTCATGCCGTCTCCTTGCCTGCGTCTTTCTCCTCGATGTCGTGCATGGTAGTCAGCTTCAGGATTTCAATTTCGCGGTTGCCGCCGGGCGTCACCACGGTAGCCGTGTCGCCAACTTTCTTATTCAACAAAGCCCGCCCAATGGGCGAGGTCGTGGAAATCTGCCCCTTGGTTACATCGGACTCCTCCGAGGTGACAAGCTTGTAAAGAATCTCCACGTTCTTGTCTTGATCGAACACGAGAACTGTCGATCCCAGCCCCGCAAGGTCGCGCGGAATATTGGCCAGGTTCATCAGCGACAAATCCGACATGCGTTTGGTGAGTTGACTGAGACGCGCCTGCACGAATTCCTGGCGCTGTTTCGCCATGTGATACTCGGCGTTTTCGCTCAGGTCGCCCAAGGCAACCGCCGTCTTAATTTCTTTCGGCAGTTCGTGTGTGAGCTCATGCTCCAAGAGGTTGATTTCTTCCTGGAGCTTCTTCTTGATGTGTTCCGGCATGATCTGGTGAATTATACCGCTTGGTGGCGAGTCTGGCCGAAGGACGAGGGCTAGGTAGAAAATAGGTCATGGACGGCGCGACGATGTCCCCTGGCTCACGGGACGTAATAACTTAGTAATCAACGACTTAGTCGCCAAATTTGCAACATCTTGCACCTACTCATCGGTGGTGCTTCTAGCGGTAAAGTGCTCATCCCATTGACCATGTAGGGTTGCCTGGACTAGACTCAAGAATAGAGCGCTTTCCACTCCTTCCGCGCTCTCTGGGTGTCCCGCATGATCGCTAGTGACTCCGTTTTCCACATTGGTGACAAAGTTGTCTATCCAAACCATGGGGTGGGCATTATCGAACAAATCAGCAGCCAGACGATTGGCCTGAACGTGGAGCGCTTTTACCTGCTGAAGATTAAGGCCAGCAGCCTGAAGGTGATGATTCCTTGCCACAATGTGGGCAATGTGGGCCTGCGGAAGGTGGTCCGCAACCTCGAGGTGAAGGAAATTCTGGACTACCTGATGACGGCCGCCGTGGCGGCCTCAACCGACTGGAAAGATCGTTTCAAAGAGAATTCCGAGCGCATGCGCACTGGGTCTCTGCTGGATGTGGCCGCAGTGCTCAAAGGCTTGGTGGTGTTGAGCCAGGGGAAGTCGCTCTCCTTCCGCGAGAAGAAGATGCTGGAGCGGGCGCGGTATCTTCTCGTCAGTGAGTTGGCGATGTCGAAGAACTGCGAAGAGCCGCAGATTGAAGACTTACTCTCGGACGCGCTGGCGAAAGCGAAGCTGCCGTTTCCGAGTGCGGAAGTGTTCGAGGCTTAGAGTCAGCTCGGTTGTTCCCGCAACGGACGCCTATAATTGGCTTCCGTGACTGAATTTCCTCTCAATTCTTCCGACAGCCCTTCTTCCAATAATCCACCGCTGCGTGGGCGCGTTTTAGCGCTCGATGTGGGCGCGCGCCGAATCGGCGTAGCAGTCAGCGATCCGCTACACATTACCGCGCAGGGGCTGGACACCATCCAACGAAAAAATAAACGCACCGACTTCGCGCAGTTGGAGAGCGTGATTCGCCAATACGAGGTGGTGGAGCTGGTGGTTGGCTATCCGCTGCGCCTGAGTGGAGAGATTGGGATTCAGGCCGAAAAAATGATCTTGTTCGCCGCCGAGTTGGAGAAGCACTTCCAGATCCCAATCCACCTGTGGGACGAGCGGCTGACCTCGACGGAAGCGAATCGGATCTTGCGGGAAGCGGAAATCAGCACGCAGAAGCGCGCCAAGGCCGTGGATCGGATGGCGGCCGTGCTGATTCTGCAATCATGGATGGAGACGCGCAGCCGCCGGGAGTCCTTTTCGAGCGGGTAGGATTGTCCACGATTTCGCCACCGATGGGTGCTCGGCGCACCATTTGCGAGTCCCGTAGGAAAAGTATGGGGGTTTTCGCGGGACTGTCGTAAACTTCGCGCCTCTGATTCGCGATCTCTGCAAGGAGGGTCCCATGATCTTAGGCGTGTCAACCCCAACGTTTACTCTTATCCACGTAGTGCTGAGCCTGATTGGAATCGCTTCAGGATTGGTTGTCCTTTACGGCATGTTGACGAGAAAGAAGCTCGATCAGTGGACCATGCTTTTCCTGATTACCACTGTCGCAACCAGTTTGACGGGGTTCGCTTTTCCGAACGACCATCTGACACCAGGGATTAAGGTCGGCATCATCTCGATGGTGGCGCTTGGGATTGCCATCGTGGCACGATACGTTTTCCATCTTGCAGGTTCTTGGCGCTGGGTCTACGTGTTCGCCGTTGTTCTCTCGTTGTATCTCAACGTCTTTGTGTTGATCGTGCAGTGTTTCTTGAAAGTCCCTGCCTTGAAAGCGTTAGCGCCAACCCAGACTGAGCCGCCATTCCTGGTGGCGCAACTGGCGGCTCTGGGGTTGTTTCTTGTGCTCGGTGTTTTCGCGGCAAAACGATTTCGCCCGGTTTGATGGTCACTCGGTGGTTTCCAGCGCAGTTCCATCTTGGAATAGAAAGTGAGCACCACCGCCTTCAATGCTCACGCCGGCACGTCCCAGGGCATCACCCATATCGGCGAGCGCGCCGGGCCGGTGTTCCAGCGCGA
>JAYTQD010000668.1:0-2603 GCA_043746935.1 Acidobacteriaceae bacterium
CCCGTCTCGGGATTGATCCACAAAAGTATCTGCGAAAACTGGCCGCGTGCTTTTTCAGACTTCGGTATAAGTTCAAGCTGGACAGTTTCCACGCCTTCCAGGGTTTCTTTCCCTAAGTATTTGACACTATAGGACTTAAGCAGATCATGCCCCCGCCCGCCGAAACCTAAAACAAGAAAACTCTCCACCTCCGCGCGGTTCTTGCCGGTTTTGTATAACGTCACGCGGTCAACCGTAGGCTCGTACATTTTCACCTCGCCATCGGCGAAGAGGACCGTCTTGGGCGCAGGCTCGCCGTTCACAGTGACGATGTCGGCGGACATTTTCATGCCGTTGCCTTCGCGCTGGAAATAGACGCTGCCCTTACTGGTATCCGTGTCTTGAACGACCTTGGTGAACTGATTCCACACGAAGCCAGCCTGGAGCGTGTGAAAGTCCTTGGCGGCGGTGTCCATTTGCGTGAGGACACGCTCGAGCGGGGCGTCGGACTGCGCGAGGGCTTGCGCTGCGAATGCTACGGCTGCGATAACGCCCAGAACAGCCTGACGGACGCGTAAGTGCATGATTTCTCCGGGGTTAGGCCGCAAACTGCTTAGCGAACGACCCAGACCTTATACGATTGGATGCGTCCGGCAGTGTCGCGGACTGCTTCGTACTTGGTGATGCTGACCTCGCCCGCGATGGGCTCAATGACATGCAGAAGCGAAGCGCGAACTTCCAGATCTTTGGTGCCCGCAACCGCCGTAGCCGCAATCTGATACACGAGCCCGCCAGCGCCATCCGGCGTCACCGTCACCCCAGTCGAATGCGGGTTCCGCTCCACCGGCTTGTCGTTAAAGTTGATGACGTACGGCGAAAGAAACACAAACAGCAGGATCAACGTCACCATCACGTCGTAGTGCAGGCTACCTCTTTCGTACTTCCACCAGATGTAGCCGCGGATTGTGCGCCAGACGGAGTTCATCGGCAGCTTGGGCGCGAGCGGTACTGTGGCAAGGTTGTCAACGCGCTCCAAGTGTAGTCTCCGCTTTCGTCTACAGCAAATCTTCGTGCCGCAAACTGCTAAGAGCTGAGTGCCAAATGGTTTTGGGTAGGTCACGGCTTCAGCCGTGACGCCCAGAAACCATAATAAATGCGGCTTCAGCCCCTGAGGTACCGAATTTATCAGCTAACCGCTACAGCTTCCTCGGCGTGATGCGGTCCGCGCCCATGTAGGAGCGGAGTACTTCTGGGATGATAACGCTTCCGTCGGCTTGCTGGTAGTTTTCGAGAACTGCGAGCCAGGTGCGGCCTACGGCCAGGGCGCTGCCGTTGAGGGTGTGGACGAATTCTGTCTTGCCCTTGCCCTCAGGCTTAAAGCGGATATTCGCGCGGCGCGCCTGGAACGATTCGAAATTGGAACATGAAGAAATCTCGCGGAAGACCTGCTGGCCGGGGAGCCAGACTTCGATGTCATAGGTTTTCGCAGATGAAAAACCCATGTCTCCGGTGCAGAGCGCCATCACGCGGTAGTGCAAGCCGAGCTTTTGCAGGACTTGTTCGGCATTCGCGGTTAGTTTTTCGAGTTCGTCATACGAGCGCTCGGGATGGGCGAACTTGACCAGCTCGACTTTTTGAAACTGATGCTGGCGGATGATGCCACGAACGTCTTTCCCGTAAGAGCCCGCTTCACTGCGAAAACACGGGGTGTAAGCGGTCAGGCACACCGGGAGGCGGGCGGCTTCGAGCGTTTCGTCCCGATAGAGATTCGTGACGGGCACTTCGGCCGTGGGAATCAGCCAGAGATCTTTTCGGTACAGCAGGTTATCAAAGGACACCGGTTCTCTGTGTCGAATCACCTCATCGTCCCCAGCCGGATACACCAGTTCGACCACGGTCGTGCGGCTTCCCGCGTCAACTGACTTCACTACCCAAGTGCCACCGTGGTCGCGAATGGATAGTAGCTCGTCAAATCGTGGCGTTCGTTTTGGGTTCGCTTCGGGTTCTGTAGGGACTCGAAACAAATCAGCAGCAAACTTCGGCAACTGTCCCGTACCCTTCATCGATTCCGAATTCACCAGATACGGCGGCAGGACTTCGGTGTAGCCGTGCTCGCGTGTGTGCAAGTCGAGCATGAAGTTGGCGAGGGCGCGTTCGAGCTTGGCGCCGAGATCCCAATAGACGGCAAAGCGCGCGCCGGTCAGCTTGGTGGCTCGTTCCAGATCAAGTACGCCTAGCTGCTCCCCGAGTTCCCAGTGCGGCTTGGCCGCAAAATCGAGCTTGGGCGGCGTGCCCCAGCGGCGGACTTCAACGTTGCCTTCCGCTCCGTGCCCCACGGGCACAGAAGCGTGCGGCACGTTGGGAATGTTGGTGAGAATCTGGCGCAAACGCCCGTCTTGTTCCTCGGCGGCCTTCTCCAGCTCCTGCGACTTTTCGCGCAGGGCTTTCGTTTTCTCCACCTGAACCGAGGCGTCCTGGCCACCCTTCTTGAGGCGGGCAATGTCCTCGGAGGCGCGATTGCGCTCGGCTTTCAGCGTCTCCATCTGGGTGATGGCCTGACGGCGCAGAGTGTCGATTTCGCGGAAGTCCTTCAGGACCTCGGCAGGATCCATACCGCGCTGGCG
>JAYTQD010000669.1:0-17376 GCA_043746935.1 Acidobacteriaceae bacterium
GGCCCGGTATGTGACTGATGCAACTCCGGGCGGCGGTGCGAGTTTCCCCACGACCAAGTGTTGCGGAACCACACCGTCGGCAGCAGGCGAAGATTGGCAGCTTCCGGCCCACGGTTTGCGACCGTGATCTTGACGAGGATGTCCTCGGTGTCGGCCTTGGCGTACTCGACAAACACATCGAAGTAGCGATCATCGTTATAAACACCCGTATCGAGTAGCTCGTATTCGGGTTGGGCCTTGCTCCGCTTCCGGTTCTCATCGACTAACTGGCCGTAAGGGAACTCCGCCTGCGGATACTTGTAGAGGTACTTCATGTAGGAGTGTGTTGGCGTGCTGTCGAGGTAGAAGTAGTACTCCTTCACGTCCTCGCCGTGATTGCCCTCATTTCCTGTCAAGCCAAAAATCCGTTCCTTCAGGATGGGATCGCGCTCGTTCCACAGCGCCAGGGCGAAGCAAATTGTCTGCTTGCGGTCACTGATGCCGGCGAGTCCGTCTTCATTCCAGCGATAGGCGCGGGAACGGGCATGGTCATGCGGCAAGGATTCCCAAGCGTTCCCGTAAGGACTGTAGTCTTCGCGGACGGTTCCCCACGCGCGTTCGCTGAGATAGGGACCCCAGCGCTTCCAGTACTTCTTGCGGGCCCCAGATTCCGACAGCCGGATCTCTTCTTGCGTCATGGCCAATTCTCCGCTTTTTCCTTAAAGCGCGCTGCGCAACTCAGCAAACTCTTCGGAAGTCGATCGATGGGAGCGCGGCATGCCGGTGGCAAAGCTCGATTCACCTTCCGGCTGGGAAGGCTCGCGATATTCGAGCTCCAGGCACAGGGTCTTGTTGGTGAGTGCGGTTCGTAGAATGCCTCGGCTCACAATTCCTCCTACGTCTCTTCAATCTCGACGCCGCGGCCCGTCGGGATCGCGTGCTGGAAAGGCTATGCAAAAGCCTAACTGCTCTGTTTGATTCGCAACCACGCCGGAAGAGACAAAATTTGACTTGTGAGCTGAAATTCGCGAGCCGTTACCTATGTGCAGCGTATTCGCCATGAAGGTAAGAGCTGGGATTCCGGACGTGATCGAGGCCCCCCTCCATGCCATAGAGATTATCGGCATCATGGGCCTTGCAGTTCACGTCCAGGATTGAGTCTTTAGGGTCGTGCCCAAGGCGAAGGGCACCGTTCTGGTGGGTCACGTTGGCCAGACCGTGTCCAAAAAACTCACGCTCAGCGACTCAATCGCATCCGGCGGATGATCCCGAAGATTCGTCCTTGAAAGCAACGTTCTTCTATCGAAACTTCAAATTCATCTGGTGCAGCAGTGCGATGAACCGCGGTTCCGAGCGAAGGCCATCCCATTCCACCAAGACTCGCACCCAGGGCAGCCGCGGGTCCTTCTGTCGATACCCGGTTTCCAGCCAATCTGCGGCCTTGTCTTTGTATCCGAGGTCGTCATAACCCCACGAAGACTTCGGTTCGGGTCCGCGCCACAGCCGTCCGGCGGCATGATGGCCCGCAATATAGAATTTTTCCCCAATCCCGGGCTAGCCAACGTTGCCACACAATGGTGTCGCCACAAACGGTACAAGTTCTTGTTGGCTTCGCAGGATCGGCGCTCTTCCACGCAGCTAAATCGTGATCTGCAGCCCCGTTTCTTAACATATCAAGCACCCTTCCTTTCTCGGTAAGGAATCGTTTGCGCGTTCAATAGAGTTTTTGCTGATGCCTCCGCACCCAAGCGCTGAACCTCGATCAAGGTGAAAGCGATACCTCCAGAGAACAGCAAGAAAGTGAACAGACCGACGGCGAAGATAGCGGTGTTAGTCATTGCGCTTTGCCCAAACAGCGTGGCGCGCGTAATGTCCCGCCGCCAGGATAGAAGGAACCCATAAGCCGACGAAAACTCCTGATTCCTTGCTGGCGGTCATGCCGATGCCGAACCATAGGGAAACGGAGAAGAGGAACGAGAGAAATGCCGCGGTGAATATGAGCCAATCTGCTTTGCTGAACATGGTGTGTGCCTTCGATAGTGATGGATTTTTTTGTGTGCACTGAACACATGACTGGACGTGGTGAAGGGATTCATGATGTTCAAATACATTTAATTATGAAGATAATTTAAGGAATTCGGTATTTGCACGGGAAATCGACGCAAAAACATGTTCCATTCAATCACCATGACCAAAAAATGCAATAAATTTGACCTTGAAGAAAAGAACACTAAGATATGTATCGGTGGCAGATATTTTTAACGTTTGCGAGGCCTCGTCATCTGGATGGACAAGTGGTGGTTTAGGATGGGGCAGGTAATTTGATTTTAGGAGAATTCCATTGAAACAAATGTTGCTGATGATCCTGGCCCTCACGCCGCTCATGGCATTCGGGGCTGCCATTCCTTCGGTGGGCAGTGTTGCACCGGAATTTACGCTAACGTCGCAAGAAGGTAAGCCGGTGAGTATGAAGGACTATCACGGCAAGTGGGTGGTCTTGTATTTTTACCCGAAGGATTTTACCGGCGGTTGCACAATTGAAGCGCACAACTTCCAGCGCGACCAGGCGCAATACCAGCAGAAGGGTGTGGTGGTGCTGGGCGTGAGCGTGGATAGCGCCGACTCGCACAAGCAGTTCTGCGCCAAGGAAGGACTAAGCTTCAAACTGCTGGCCGACACCGATCATAAAGTGTCCGAAGAATACGGATCACTGACGAATATGGGTCTGGTGAAGTTTGCTTCCCGGCACACTTTTATCGTCAATCCGGACGGGAAGATTGCCAAAGTCTACGAAGATGTGAATCCGAACAAGCACAGCGAAGAAGTGCTGGCCGCCTTGACGGGGTTGCAGAAGTAGTCCGGCTTTACGGTCCTGTTTTTTTGAACGTTGTCACGATCATTGGCGCGATGGTCCGCCCGGGCCAGGGCGCCAGTGATCGAAGTCGTTTTGCCCTGGTGGGCGTCGTTTCCCTCTTGCGAATCCCGAGAGGGCTCCCAATCTTAATTTTGAAGAACATTCCAGGCTATTTTTTAACTGATTTTCAAACCGTCCCTCAAAACTCTGAAGTTTATCTCACAGTGTAAATAATTTTTCTCTATCGTTAATATATTCAAACCCAAGATGTATGCAGTCTTCTAAAAACCCTAAGGATTTAATGAGGAGGCGTCCACATGTTATCCGAAAGTATTGCAGGAGCTTTGAAGCCCTATTCGATTGGCGACAAGCTTCGCGCTCTCCGCTTGAAGAAAAGCATGGGGCTGGTGGAGCTGGGAAAGCACACCGGCTTGTCCGCGGCGTTACTGTCCAAACTGGAGCGCAGCAAACTCTATCCGACTCTGCCGACGCTGTTGCGGATTGCGATGGTGTTTGGCGTCGGGTTAGAATATTTCTTTACCGATGAACGCAAACGCCACGTAGTAGCCATCGTCCGCAAGGAGGACCGGCGGCGCTTCCCGGAGCGTCCCGGCACCACGGATATTTCATATTTTTTCGAAAGTCTTGATTATCCGGCGATGGAACGAAAACTGAGCGCTTACCAAGCTGAGTTTCAACCGATTGCCAAAGAAAAACTAAAGCCGCACAGCCATCCCGGTGTGGAATTTCTTTGCGTTTTGAAGGGTACGCTGAACCTAAAGATTGGGATGGACGAATACCGGGTGTCGAGTGGTGACTCGATCTATTTCGATTCCAGTCAGCAACATAGCTACTGTAAGCAAGGCAGCCAGCCTTGCAGCGCCTTCGTGGTGACGGCGCCTTAAAGCCTGAGCATGGAACCCAATTCGATCACGGTCGCTGCGGAGCCCACAAGGAAGCACGGAGCCTACAGTTTCCCCCCAGGCCTAAAGCACAACCTCGTGTGGTACGTTTTTCGAAAGTTTCGTCCCCTGGATCCAATTGGGCTGTTTCAGTACCTAGCGCAAGAGTACGGCGACATCGCCCACTACAAAATTGGGCCACAACACATTGTTTTTCTGAATAACCCCGAGTACATCCGCGAAGTTCTGGTCGTACAAAACGACAACTTCGTTAAGGAGCGAACCGTTCAGCGGATGAAAATGCTGCTGGGCGAAGGCATGATCAACAGCGAGGGCGCGCAGCATCGCGTCCAACGGAAAGCAGCGCAACCAGCATTTCATCGCCAGCGAGTGGCGGCATATGCCGAGCAGATGGTGGTAGAAACCACGGTCGTGCGGGATTCCTGGCGGGATGGCCAGCAGCTCGACGTGGCCCAGGAAATGATGCGGCTCACGCTGCGTATCGTTTCCAAGACACTCTTCAACACCGAGCTGGGTGGGGAAGCAGAGGAACTGACGGAAGCCATCAACGACATTATGGGGATGTACCACTTCTTGGTGGCGCTGCCTGCTGTGGATGTGCTCATTCATTTGCGCATGCCCGGGGTTGCCGGATTCGCCAAAGCCAAACGAAAAGTGGATGCGGTCGTCTACGGCATGATTGAGGCACATCGGCAAAAGGGGGAAGACTCGGGAGACTTGCTCGACATGATGCTGCGGTCCGAGGGGGATCTCCCCGCTGCGGACGGTACGCGGAACGAGTCGTTGCGGGATCAGGTGATCACGATATTTCTGGCTGGCTATGAGACGGTTGCCAACGCGCTGATCTGGACTTGGTTTTTCCTGTCGCAGCATCCTGAAGTGGAACAAAAATTACACGAAGAACTGGATCGCGAACTCGGCGGACGAACGCCTACATTTGATGACGTTCCGAAGCTGCGCTACCTTGAGGCGGTTCTGGCGGAATCCATGAGGCTGTATCCTCCCGCGTGGGCGATGGGCCGACGCGCCCGGAACGACTTCGCACTAGGAGATTACTGGCTGCCGGCTGGGACCACGGTTCTGATCAGCCAATTCGTCAGCCACCGCGATCCCCGCCATTTTCCGGATCCGCTACGCTTTGATCCGGGCAGGTTTATCCCCGGCGGCCGGACTACATTTCCGAAATTCGCTTATTTTCCTTTCGGGGCGGGAGGCCGACAATGCATTGGCGAAGCGTATGCCTGGACTGAGAGTACGTTAGTGCTGGCCACGCTAGCCCAGAAATGGCGGCTGCGGTTGATACCCGGTCAGCGTATTGAACCACAGGCGTTGATTACTCTCCGCGCGAAGTATGGAATGCGGATGCAGGTTGAGGAGCGCCGAACAGTATTGGCGGAGCTGGGTGTGACGCAATGCCAGAAGGAATCGCGATCATGAGCGCGATTGGTGGCACGAATTTTTCGGCCGAGGGAGTCTGCTTGGTGCTATTGGCACACGGCAGCAAAGATCCGCGGTGGTGCGCGCTCTTCGAGCGTATTGCGCATGAATTGCAAAAAGACCTGGGGAAACAAAGAGTACGTCTGGCGTATATGGAATTCGTAGGGCCAACCTTGATGGATGTGGCTCGCGATTGCGTGGGGGAGATGACCCTCAATTTGAGGTTGCTGCCACTCTTCATGGCTGTTGGCGCCCATCTCGCCACTGACATTCCCGAACAGGTAGCGAAGGTACGGGGTCAGTTTCCCCAGATGACAATTGAGGTCTTGCCTCCCGTTGGCGAGGACGCTCGCATGGTGCAGCTGGTTCTGCAAATTGCCAGGGAAGCCGCCAACCGGTAACTTGTCCCAGATCAAACAATTTCATTCTCACTTTGCTAGCCTCTTGGATAGTTCCCGTCTAATCAGGCGGATAGTCCTCCCTTGGGGGGAAAGTGCATTTTTGGGCAAAATACAGCGATTTGTTGGTTTCATTGGGATAGCGGCTTTTGGCCTGAAAACTGCCCGTAGGGTGTAGTATTTGGGCTGACGACGAGCCGTGCGGACAGCCCGGAATTGTGATGTTTTCCAGGGGGGAGTCTCGATGGCCCGATCCGAAGCTACGTTTCCCGGGCTGGTGGCACCTGTGAGTTCCGATTCTTCCAATGGGGTGACCCAGCTGCTCGCTCTGTGGAGCCGCGGGGATGCCGTGGCCAGGGATGCCCTCATACCTCTGGTCTATGAGGAACTGCACCGGCTGGCGCGGCACTTTCTCGCCAAACAACGCCCCGGACACACACTGCAAAGCACCGCGTTAGTTCATGAAGCGTATCTCCGGTTGGTGGGGCCTTCGCCTGTACACTTCGCTGATCGCGCTCACTTTTTTGCAGTGGCTGCGCGGGTAATGCGGCACATCCTGGTCGATCACGCCCGCATGCGAGGCGCAGCCCGCCGCGGCGGGAACAGCCTAACCATGGTTCTGGATGAAGCCGTGGCTATGCCTTCGCAGCGGGAAGTCAACGTAGTCGCGCTGGATGACGCATTGAATGAGTTAGCCGCATTGGATGCGAGACAGGCGACGATTGTCGAGATGCGTTTTTTCGGGGGGCTTTCCATTGAAGAAACGGCAACCGCCCTCGATCTGTCCCCTGCGACGGTCAAGAGGGATTGGGTCGTAGCCAAGACTTGGATACGCCAATGCCTCGAAGCTCACTAGTCTTTTAAGAATAAGAATCAATTAACCCTGAATCAGTAGACCCTGACGCGGAGCGCCGTATGGACCCAGAGGTTTGGCGCAGAACCTCCGACATTTTTTCGGATTGTTTAGCCTTGCCTGAGGCCGACCGTCCACTGTTTCTGACGAATCTAGAAACGGCCGAGCCTGAAATTGCTCGTGAAATCCGAAAACTCCTCAAGACTTACGGCCAAGACCAGGAATTCCTGGAAAAACCAGCGATCCAGGAGGAGGCAGAGCTCCTCAAGAGTAGTGTCACGCGTGGGGCCGCTATTCCAGCGCCGTTTGCCCCCGAACTGAGAGCCCCGCTATCACGCGGAACTCGCAGGCGGAGCCGTTCGTTCTGGCTGCTACTCGGCGCGAATGTCGTCGTGCTTTGCTGTTTTGTTTTTGCTCTGTCCGTCATCGGTCGTTACCGTGGCATGACTTCGGACCTGGGCTGGTCGGCTGACCGCACTGCTATGGGCTGGCTCGTCACCAAGGTCGACAATGCAGGACCTGCGGCAGGCATTCTGCAAATCGGGGACTACGTACATGCCGTCAACCATAAGCCTGTATGGGATCCGGAGGTGCAGACAATTTTTCCTGGCGCCGCATATTCCGTGCGGGTGCTTCGTCAGGGAGAAGCGCGCGATCTGGTATTAAAGACGGCGATTGTTCAGGATCCGAAGTGGTACGGCGAAGCCATTTCCTACCTGCTGGTGAGCTTGACCTTTTTTCTTACGGCCGTCGTCGTATCCGTGATGCGGCCCAATCCAAAGATTACCCGGCTGGCCTGGGCCGCTCTCGCGGGTGAAGCCGTGGCTTTGCTGTGTATGCTGCTGGGTTCCTATGAGGATTTTCTCCAAGGCGGAGCCTATACATTTCTCTCTTGGATGCAGCTCGTTGATGGCCCGCATTTTGCCTTTTCGTTCCATTTTTATACCCAGGCTTTCCGGAGAGAGCGCGGTGGAAAGGTGTCGGCTTTTTTGGTTTGGGTCTTCTACGCATGGGGAATCGGTTGCGCTCTCTACAGCCGGGTACTGTACGGACGGCATTCTTTTTTGCCGCTGGCTTCTTATTTCTGGGCGCATCTGGGTTTGTGGCATGTGGTCGGCGTCGTGGAATCCAGCTTCTACCTTGTAGCACCCTTAAGTATCTGCGTAGCTGTGGGGTACAGCTATTTTCGGGCACAAGGACTGGAAGAGCGCCGTCGCGCTCGTTGGATCGCAGTAGGCTCCGTGGCCGGCATTCTGCCTTACCTGGTACTGCGCTTTGCGGCGCTGACCCTCGGACTGTCGGGCGCGGACTACGCTGGTCCTCTCGGTATCCTTCCGGCTGCATTGATACCGCTCGCGACCGGCTACGCGATTCTCAAACACCGCTTGTTCGATATCCACGTAGTCCTGCGAAGAGGCGTGCAGTATCTGGTGGCGCGCAATGTCCTGCGTTTCATCCTGGCTCTTCCCGCTCTCGCGCTTGTCTATTCGCTGGTGACCAATGCCAACCGGACCGTTGGCGAATTGATGTTGCACAATTGGATATTCGTCGCGCTCGTCGCGCTGATTGCTGTTGCCTTGAGATTCCAGCAGCGTTTTGGGGTTTGGCTGGACCGGCGATTTTTCCGGGAGGGCTACCAGCAAGAACGCATTCTATTGGCACTGATCGATGATCTCCGTAATCTTGATTCAATTCCGGAAATGGGAGAGCGGGTTGTGGCCAAGCTCGCGGCCGCGCTGCACCCGGAAAGCGTCTATTTTTTCTATCACTCGCCCAAAAGCCATGCCTACTTGCGGGGTTTCGGCACCGACGCGCGCGCTGACGGGCTACAGATTCCAGAAGGGTCAGCCCTGCCAACGCTGCTTGCCAAGAGCGATGGAGCAATGAGTGTCGAATCATTTCCCATCGACAACGTTCCGCTCATGTCCTGGAGTTGGCTCTACGCGCTGCGCATTGATTTAACCGTTCCCATGAACCGCGCCGATGGCTTCCCCGTGGGCTTTTTGTTGTTGGGAAGAAAAAAGTCGGAAGAGCCTTATTCCTCCACCGACCGCGGTCTTTTACTGGGCCTGGCTCGGGCCATGGCGGTTGGTTGCGAGAACCTGTTGTTGCAAGAGCGTGTTCTGCATCAGCAACGCACCAACGAGCAGATGCGTGTTCGAGTGGAAGGTCAGGACACCGCGTGGTTGCAAGAGTGTTCGCAGTGCGGGCGCTGCTACGACTGCTCGGTTCGCGTTTGCAACGAGGATGGCAGTGAGCTTGTGCTCTCAAGCCCGGTTCACCGCCTTCTGGACAACCGATACCGTCTGGACCGCGTGGTGGGCCGGGGCGGTATGGGTACGGTTTTCGAAGCGTTGGATATCCGGCTCAATCGCTCGGTTGCGGTCAAAGTGGTGCAGGCCGGACGAACGGCTCACCCGGCCTGGCTGCGCCGATTCAGCCGGGAAGCTCGATCTCTGGCTCGTCTGAACCACGAGAATATCGTGCTCACCTATGACTTCGGCGTGGTGGAAGACGAGGCTGCGTATCTCATCATGGAGTTTGTTCCAGGAACGACTCTTCGCGCGGAAATCCAGTCTGGTCCGATTGCGCCCGCAACGGCGGCTGCGTGGTTCCGCCAGTTACTCGAAGGCGTCCAAGCAGCCCACGCCGCCGGAATTGTGCATCGCGACCTGAAGCCCGAGAACCTATTGATTGCGCGTTTGCCAAATGGACAGGAGCGAGTGAAGATTGCAGATTTTGGAATCGCGAAATGGCAGACGCCCGATTCGGAATCCGCCAGCCTCACGTTACCGGGAACGATTGTTGGCAGCCTCCGCTATATGTCGCCGGAACAGCTTACTGGCCAACCTGTTGACGCCAGGAGCGATGTGTTCTCCCTTGGCGTCATGGCGTTTGAGGTTCTCACGGGAAAACTCCCGTTTAGCGGCGCCAGTTATGCCGAGCGTATGGCGTCCACGGCGCAGCAATCCGAGCAATTTGAGTTGGGGCTGCGCGGCGCACCGGCGCTCCAGGCAACCCTGGGCAAGTGTCTAGCCCAAGATCCCAATGATCGGTTCCATTCCGTGGCAGCGCTCCAAGCGGAGCTAATCCCGCGAATGGCGGAATGCCGCCTGGATGCGCGCAATGCGGAAGTCCATTCCTAAGCCTGCACCACAACGCTTCCCGTCATCTTCGGGTGCAGCCTGCAAAAATAAGGGTATTCTCCAGGCTCGGTGAAGCGGAACTGGAAGTTCTGGTCCGTGTCGAGTGCCGCCGATTTGAATTTTCCCTGTGTGCTGTCCACCGTGTGCGGGATGTCATCGTGGTTGGTCCACGTCACTTGCGTGCCCGTCTTTACGATAAGAGGGGTTGGCGTGAAAGCAAAATTGTCGATCTTCACGTCCGATGCGGAGCTGGCTGTCATTGCTGACGCCGGCGCCACAGCGGAACCAGTATTTCCAGAACCTGCTAAAGGCGAATCAACGATGGCCAGACTGCTGCCGCTGACGAGATAATTCACATCCGTAATTCCCAGCACCCGCTGTAGCTGTTCCGCAGGTACTTTCATTGGTCCCGCCGAGGGCGCTGTTCCGGGCGCTGGCTGCGGGAAAGCGGTCGACATGGCCGTATGGAATGAGACCTTGCCCTCGACTTTGTGCATGACCTGGTGAATATGCCCGTTGAGCACCGTTACAGAACCGAAACGTTTTACATATGATAGGGCCTGTTCGCTGTCGTCGGTTCCCCAACCCCATTCCGGATAGACCGTCCACAGCGGAATATGGGCGAAGAGCACAATGGGTGTGCTGGCGGAGCGGCCCTTGAGATCGTCTTCCAGCCACTCGAGTTGTTCGTGGCCCAGGGATCCTAGTCCTCCAGCTTTCAAATTCGCAACATTGACCAAGCCAGCGAAGTGGACCCCCTTGTGATCGAAGCTGTACCAGCCGTTCCCCTTGGTGCCTTTGCCGTAACGCTGGAGATATTGTTCGCCGTTGTCCGTCAGCATGTCATGCTCGCCGGGGACGAAATAGATCTGCTGCGGCGCTGCCCCCTTGAGTGCCTGGTCGAGCGTATCGAATTCACTTGGTTTCGAAAGATGGCTGAGATCGCCGGTATGGAGGATGAAGTCAGGTTTTTGGGGCAGGGCATTGATCTTGCTGATCGCAGTCTGCAGAGTAGCCGTGACGTCGGGGTTGGCCGGCTTGTTAAAGCCAATGTGGCTATCGCTGATCTGAACGAAGCTGAAGTCCGCGCCCTTGCTGCCTTTACCACTGCTTTTGGCAAACGCCTGCGAAGACGGAATACCGCCGCTCAGAGTCCAAACCAGCCCGGTTCCAGCCCAAGCCATGCACTTCAGAAAGCCGCGGCGGTCCACGCCATCATTGTTGAGGTCTTGCAACTTCTGATCGATCAGGACTTGCGTTTTGTCAGCCATGCGTCCTCCATAAGCTTCTTGGGATTCGGAGTTGATAACTGGAACGAGTTGTTTTTATTCCCGGGGAAGTCAGATTTTTATCCGGGGCCGTTTACGCCGCTCAGGAACCCGCCTAGATGTCCTGTCAAGGCGACCATAGCGACAGTGAACAATTCGATAGCCAGACGATAGTTCGGCAAAGCGCGCGCCCGCTGCCGCGAGTGGTAATGCAGCCACCACACCAGCCAGATCAGCACGCTGGATGCGCTGGCAAACACTAAATGCAGCAATAGGACGCCCTTCAGCCTCTGGCCTTCGAGCTGATACTGCCAAGCTAGGACTCCGGTTGCAAGGGCCGGGATCGTCGAAATCGCTGCTACGAGCGAGTTGTAGTAAGCGGCACTCGCGAGAGCTCCGCGCTTTGTCCATTGGCCAATAAAGTCGAAAGCCACAGCCGCCATCAACATTGCGATCGGGAAGTGGATCACCACGACATGTTGTGCGTGCTTGGCTAGGATTGCTGTTTTGAGATCAAAGGGATTTGCCATGACGTACTGAACCGGCTGATTGTCAATTTATTCCCTGGAAATATTTCCGGCGCTATGGGGAATAAAACTCCCGTCTTGTGGTTTAACCTTGTGAGCATGTCAGGGGTCGTTCCTCAGCCGAACCTGTTCGAAGAACTGGCGATGCCGCTCTTCGCGCAGTTATATAACTTTGCCCATTGGCTGACCCAAGATCGCGACGAAGCGGAAGACCTGGTTCAGGAGACCTACGCCAAGGCACTCAGAGGGTTCTCGTCGTTTCAGTTGGGAACCAATTTTCGAGCCTGGATGTTTCGCATTTTGCGCAACACCTTCTTGACCTCTCGCACTGGACTGAAAGCAACCATGACAGTGCCTCTCGATATTGACGAGGGCAAGCCTGAGCTGGCGGTGGTGAGCACAACGCCGGAAACAATTCTGTTGGACCGTGCCAATAGCGAATTTGTGCAAAGGACGATGGATGAGCTGCCTGTGTATTTTCGGGAGATTCTAGTGCTTTGCGAAGTGGAGGAAATGTCCTATCAAGAGATTGCGGAGACGCTGTCTGTTCCCATTGGTACGGTGATGTCGCGTCTATCGCGTGCGCGAAAAGCTCTGCGTGACCGCCTGCGGTTGCCGCAGTCATTGCCGCAGTCTGGGAGATGAGCTATGGCTTGTGAGTCTTGGCTGACAAAACTCGATACCTACCTGGATGGTGAGTTGCCGACTGAGGAGATGCGCGCCTTCGATGCTCACGTGCGCAGCTGCTTGTCCTGCTCATCGGAAGCCTTAGCGCGCGTGCAGCGGAAGCGCAGCGTTATGGCTGCGGGAAAGCGGTTTGCGCCGAGCACGGAGTTTAGCAATCGAGTGCAGCAAAGCATTGCTGCGCGACCGCGACGAAGCCGTGGTTTTGCGTGGATCGTGGCAACCGCGGCTATCGCACTCCTCGCGGTTGCTGGATTATCCGCAGTCAACTGGAGTCGGGAGCAGGCTCGCTACGAACGAATCTACAGTGAGGTGGCCGACCTGCACGTGGCAACCTTGGCCAGTTCCTCTCCAGTCGACGTGATTTCCTCCGACCGCCACACGGTCAAGCCGTGGTTCCAGGGAAAAATTCCCTTCGCGTTCGATCTCCCAGAATTGCAAAACTCCGAGTTTGCTCTGCTCGGAGGGCGCATGACTTATCTCGACCAAATGCCCGGCGCCCACTTGATCTACCAAGTGCGGAAACATGAAATTTCCGTATTCATCTTCCAGGACGGATCGTTGCCAGATAAATTGAGCAAGGACTCCGCTGTGACCAAGAAACTGTCATTCAACGTGGAAACCTGGAGCCAGGGTGGGTTGCGCTATTTCGTGATCGGCGATGCTGGCGCGGGCGATATCGACAGTCTGGCGAAGCTCCTGAAAACCACCGGCTCTTGATGACCAAAGTATCGCGAACTGGTAAATGCCGCAAAGAACAATACATCCATTCCTTGACCAAATGCCTCTTAGAATGAGTAAGATAGTGCCGACGACGGAGATCGGTATTCCGCTCTTTCCGGGTGGGCATCCACGCAGAATCTGTTGTGCCAGTGGCAGTGCATTCAAACTTAACCCCTATGTTTTTCAGACACTTACAGAGAATCTGCCTGGTCACGGCCGTCGCTACTTTGTTGGCTGGACCGGCCTTGGGGCAAAGCACCACACGGATTACTCTGGACCAGGCGATTGATCTGGCCCTGGCGCACAACCATTCGATCCTGGCAACGCGAACTCTAGTTCTTCAGAATCAAGCGCAGGAAATTACGGCGAACCTGAGGCCGAATCCCACATTGTCCGGGGACAGCCAATTCTTGCCCTTTTTTAGCCCACAAGATTTTTCTGGGGCTAATCTCGATCAATTGCAGCAGTTTGACCTCGGGATCGGGTACTTGTTTGAACGCGGTCACAAGCGGCAACGGCGACTGCAATCGGCCCGCGACCAGACGGCTGTGACGCGGGCGCAGGTCGCCGATGCGGAACGAACCCTAGTGTTCAACGTGGGGCAGCAGTTCGTCAGCATCTTATTGGCGGAATCGACGCTGGATTTCGCTTTGCAGAGCCTCAAGGACTTTCAGCAGAACGTCGATATTGGCGAGGCGCAGCTCAAGGCGGGAGCCATTGGGGAAGGGGAGTATCTCAAGATCAAGCTGCAACTGCTGCAGTTCGAGACGGATGTTTCGTCGGCGCGCCTTGCCAGAGTGCAGGCGCTGGTGAGCTTGCGCCAGTCGCTGGGATACAACACAGTGCCGGAAGACTACGACGTCGTGGGCGATCTAGCGTATGAGCCGCTGAAAGCGAAGCTGGAAGATTTGCAGGCAAAGGCCCTCAAGGAGCGCCCCGATTTCCGCGCTGCGGATTTAGGGATCGCCGCTGCGCAGAGCCAAATTCTCCTAGCCAAAGCAAACTCTAAGATCGATGTGAATGGCACCTATGCTTTTTCGCATGTAGCTGGGTCGACCAGCGCTTCTCTCTTCGCGAGCTTTGATCTGCCGTTTTTCAATCGCAATCAAGGCGAGATCGCGCGCACCGGCTATGCGCTCACGCAGGCGCAGGAGCAGCAGCGGGCGGCCAGCGATACCGTTCTTGGCGATGTGGCCAACGCGTATGAAGCATTTCGGAGCAACGACGAAGTGGTGCAGCTCTACACCTCCGGGTACTTGAAGCAGGCGCAGGATTCGCGCGACATCAGCGAATACGCGTATAAACGGGGTGCGGCTAGCCTGTTGGATTTTCTGGATGCCGCGCGCAGTTTCCGGTCGGTGCAGTTGGCTTATCGACAAGCGCTGGCTTCGTATATGACGTCGCTGGAACAGTTGAAACAAGCAGTGGGGACGAGGAGCCTGCCATGATTCTGCGGAAGGATATTCGGCGCGTCGCAGCTCCGTTAGCAGTCTTATCGGCAGTTTTTTTGTTGGTCGGCTGTGACGGGGCAGGATCGAATGCCGCCGCGAAAGCCAGCACGAGGAACACCAATAACCCCGAGCTGTTCACGATTCCGCAAGACCAGATGACGCATGTGCAAGTGCTCACGGTTCAGCCCACGACGCTCACTCGCACTCTGCGTTTGACAGGCGCCGTGGCCTACAACAGCTTTCGCACGACACCGGTGATCACGCCGGTGAGCGGACCGGTTAGCCGCATTGCCGTAGTTCCGGGTCAGAAGGTTAGTAAGGGCACGCCCATGCTGTACGTGGCGAGTCCCGATTACTCGCAGCTGCGCACGAATTACATCAAGGCCCGAGATGCCTACGCTTTTGCGCAAAAAGCCAATGCTCGAGCGCAGGATTTGTTTCAACATCATGCTATTGCGGAACAGAATTTGGAGCAGACGCAGTCGGCGGAAGTCCAAGCGGGAGGCGACTTGGCGTCAGCGCAAGCTGCGCTGAAAGTTATGGGTATTACCGATCTCGATGCGCTCGTGAACGGCCCACCTTCATTTGAGGTTCCGGTAAGAGCGCCGATTAGCGGAGAAGTCGTCGAGCAAAATGTGTCCGCCGGGCAACTGCTTCAGCCAGGCTCGACCCAGTGTTTCATGATTTCAGACACTAGCAGCGTTTGGGTTCTGGTCAACGTCTACCAGAAAGATTTGCCTTACGTGCGTGTTGGAGATGCGGTAACGATTCAAACCGATACGTATCCGCAAGCTTTCCACGGAAAAATTTCTTATATTGCGGCGTCGCTGGATCCAAACACGCGGACGTTACAGGCGCGCATCGAAACCAGCAATCCCGGCGAGAAGCTGAAGAAAGATATGTACGTGTCCGCGACCGTGAATGCGGGCAAGATTTCGAATGCAATTGCGCTGCCGGATGCGGCGGTTCTGCGGGATAGCGAGAATCAGCCGTTTGTTTATGTCGCATCATCTGCGAATCAGTTTGGCCGACGGACGGTGACTCTGGGAGAGAGCGTGAATGGGCAGACGCAAATTACCAGCGGGTTGAATGCGGGGGACCAGGTGATTGGAAATGGCGGCTTGTTCTTGGCGAACTCGCTGCAACACTAATCAACCCAAGCAAGTTGAAAGCGCTGGGAAATTCCACGAAATGACAGTTTCCATCACACCGGCCGGAAGATACTCATGATCAACCGAATCGTCCAAGCTGCGCTGCGACAACGGTTCCTGGTCCTGATGCTGACCGCGTTCATCACGGTTGGAGGAGTCCTGTCGTTTCAGCGCATGCCCGTGGATGCCTATCCCGACCTATCGCCGCCCCAGGTCGAGATTGTCACCCAGTGGCCCGGCCATGCGGCGGAAGAAGTGGAACGGCTGGTCTCCCTTCCTCTCGAAGTGGAAATGAACGGTGTTCCGCACATGGTCGTGATGCGATCCATTTCGCTCTATGGCCTGTCCGACGTCAAACTCACGTTTGAAGACCATACCGACAGTTATTTTGCGCGGCAGATTGTGTTTGAGCGGCTCTCCCAAGCCACGATGCCCGCCGGAGTGACCCCAGGTCTCACACCCCTGTTCAGCCCCAGTGGCTTGGTGTATCGCTACGTGCTGGAAAGCCCAGACCGCAGCCCACAGGAGCTAAGAACGATCGAAGACTGGGTGGTAGGACGGGCCTACCGCTCCGTACCCGGTGTTGCCGACGACTCTGGGTTGGGCGGTACAACGATGGAGTATCAGGTCCTGCTCGATCCGGTGAGGATCTACGGATACCACCTGACGGTGCAGCAGGTGAACGCCGCTCTGGCGGCCAATAATTCCAACGCTGGTGGTGGATTTTTCTCTCAGGGCGGACAGTTTTCCTACGTTCGCGGCATTGGGCTGGTTCGCAATACAGAGGACATTGGAAATATTGTAGTGGGCGCCAACAAGGGCGTACCCATCCGGGTGCGCGATGTCGGGGACGTCACCATCGGGCACGCGCCGCGACTGGGTCAATTCGGATTTCAGAAAAAAGAGGGTACAGCCGAACGTGTCATCAAAAATGACGATGCCGTGGAAGGCGTCATCCTCATGCTCCGCGGTGGGCAGACGCAGAATGTGCTCAAAGGCGTGCAAGCAAAAACCGAGGAACTGAACCGCCGAATTTTGCCACCGGATGTGAAGGTCCACCCTTTCTATGACCGCAGCTCTCTGGTCGCATTGACCACGGAAACGGTGGAAGGCAATCTGCTGCGAGGCATGGTATTGGTCCTGATCGTGCTGATTTTCTTCCTGGTCAGCTTCCGCGCAGCCCTCATCGTCGCGATCACAATTCCGCTGTCATTATTGTTCGCATTCATCGTGTTGCACGCGCACGATGTGGCGGCCAATCTTCTCTCAATCGGGGCTATCGATTTCGGCATTGTCATCGACGGTACCGTCGTGATGATGGAGAATATTTACCGCGAACTAGCCTTACGCGAGGGGCAAGACTACAAACTCAGCGATGTGATTTTGACGGCGGCGAAAGATGTGGATCGTCCGATTTTCTACTCGGTCGCAGTCATTCTTGCTGGATATTTGCCCATCTATGCGTTAACCGGTCCCGCCGGGAAGTTATTTCACCCCATGGCGGAGACGATGTCTTTTGCCCTGATTGGCTCTCTGATCCTTACGTTGACGCTGGTCCCCGTGTTGGCTTCGTACTGGTTCAAAGCCGGCGTGCGCGAGAAGCGGAACCGCGCGATGGACTGGATGAAGGAGAAGTATGCGAAGCCGTTGGATTGGGCGCTGGATCATCCCCGGGCGACCATGCTGATCGCGACTTTCATCTTCGGTGCGTCGCTGCTATTGATACCCTTCATCAGCGCCGAGTTCATGCCTCATCTCGACGAAGGCGCGCTCTGGGTTCGGGCGACGATGCCCTACACAATTTCCTTTGAAGAGTCGAGCAAGATTTCCCCGCAGATTCGCGACATTCTGATGTCGTATCCACAGGTCACGGTAGTGGGTTCTGAGCATGGCCGGCCCGACGATGGTACCGATCCCACGGGCTTTTTTAACTGCGAATTCTACGTAGGTCTAAAGCCCTACAAAGACAAAGCGTGGAGCGG
>JAYTQD010000670.1:0-2602 GCA_043746935.1 Acidobacteriaceae bacterium
AGCAGCGAGAAGGCATTGTCGATCAAACCGATAGAAAACGCTGGCAAGACCGTGAAGCCAGACGTCACCGATAAGCGGATTTTCGGCCTCATCCCTAACGCCCGCAGTTCCCCGAGCTTAACTTTGTACAAGCCGCTGACGGTCAGGCAAAAGTTTAAGATCGCCACCAACGATAGCTTCGACCGCGGGACGATTGCGCTTGGTATGATCTTCGCCGCCCAAGGCCAACTGAGTCGGTCGGCTCCTTCGTTTGGCAACGGCGCGGCGGGTTATGGCAAATATTTCGGCGCCGCATACGGCGACTTGCTGATTGGCAACATGATGACGGAAGGCGTTTTTCCGTCCCTGCTCCGCCAGGACCCTCGCTATTTCCGGCGTGGCAGCGGAACCAAGTGGTCGCGCCTCGGCTACTCGATCAAGCAGAGCTTTTGGACGCGCAAAGACTCAGGCGGTGGCGTGTTCAACTATTCCGAAGTGTTGGGAAACGCCACAGCCGTGGCAATTTCAAATGCATATTATCCAGACAACCGCACTGCCGGGGATGCCGTCAGCAAACTGGGAAGCCAGATTGGCATCGATATGGCATCGAACCTGTTGAAAGAGTTTGGACCCGACCTCACGCGCCGCCTCACTCGCCGGCGGAGCCAGAAGTAGCTAGATTGAAGCAAGGTCGCGAGGTCGGGCGGGGGTGCTGGCATCGGCCGGTCAGTTATGGTGAGTGCCTGAACCATGGCAGCGCAAAGTCCTTCAGCACTTCGACCCAAAGAATCCAAAGTAAAAGCGCGGCCCCAATCACCCATGCGATCAGTTTCGACTTCGTCCGATCCTTCGCTCGCAATTCAGCGGCCGACCTTGCCTCCACGCTGTGCGGACTCCATAACTGTCTCGCATTTGCCGACCGAAACTGTTCCGCATATTCGCCCGAGCGAATCTGAAAAGCTCGCCAGCCCGCCTCATGAGCCAGCCCCAGATTCGGCGTGAAATCGATTGCCATATCTATGTTCGTCGGTTGCGGCAAACTCATGTAGTAGCTGTTCTTCCAAACTGGCCGGATCAGCCAAATCCCAATCATCAGGGGTAAGCAGCCCAGCAGCAGCGGAAAGAGGCTCAGACTCGCCAGAGCCGATGAGAAAAACATACCCGAAATTCCAATCACTACCAGTCCGGCAACTCCTTCGGCTTCCGAAAAGATCCGCTTTACTGGCGTCCAGGGCCCCGGAGCAGTCTGCTCGGTGCACTGGAGTCCGACGCAGGCAGCGCAAAAGGGCACCTCCAATACATCGATCGACGGCTCCGTATAGTTCCCGCTATCGCCGCTGTTGTAGACATGAATCAAAAACGGCCGCTCGATCTTTAGCCTGGAATTTGCCACTTGCCCGCAATTTGGACAGGATGGCGGAAAGCACGGCTTCCCCTCCTCATAGCGCAACAACACGAGATTGGCTTCTGGCTTTGCCGCCAGGACGGCGTTCCGCAAAGCGTCATGGGTAGTTCCGCCGCTGGCCAGCGCTCTAATGGAAAATGGTCTGGTAGCCTGAGACATTCGAAACCAGTATGCCTGATGCCGGTCATACCAGGGCACAGGGACCGAGTTTGGGGCCGGGAGGGTTGTGGGGCAGATCAAAGCCCCGCGCGTGCTCGAATGTGCCAGGGAGGAACTGCCGTTCCGGATCTACGGCAAGAAACCTTTGAGCTGGTGTTAGTGTATTTGTAACGCCATGATAGAAACACATTTTCTGAGGATCATCGCCACATGTCAAACTCAATCGCCTGGCTTCTATTTT
The DNA here is from genome assembly GCA_043746935.1 of Acidobacteriaceae bacterium. Lineage (GTDB taxonomy): Bacteria > Acidobacteriota > Terriglobia > Terriglobales > Acidobacteriaceae > JANXUC01. The sequence goes on from JAYTQD010000670.1 coordinate 1,785, forward strand.
TCCTTGGTGTCGCCCATATCGCCTACGGTCTGGTGAAGTTCAAGACGCCGCTCTTGGAAGTCATGGCTGCTGGATTCTTCAACCAGTTCAAGACGTCTGAGGTTCGCCGCACAGCTTTCTGGTTCGTCATCTTTGGCCCACTTCTCATGCTTGCCGGCCAAACTGCCATTCATGCGGTAGCCGCCGGTGATCTTGGCCTGCTCAAAGTCGTCGGCGCCTACGCACTTTTCATCTCACTTGTTGGCGTTGCCGCTTTCCCAAAATCGCCGTTCCTGGCTTCGCTTATAGTCTCCCTTTTGCTCATTGCAGCAGGGTTTGGTTGGCTATAGTGAGAGTGCGCCGGCAGATGGCGATGAGCGCGGCCGTCCAGCGGAATGATTCTCGCGTCGTGGATCATCTCCGCGTCGACTAATGTGTCTTACGTCTGGACGATCTGGTAATTGGGCGGCCCGGTCGTCAGAAAAGTCAGGCACCTGTCCTGACTTGAGTTCGCTGCTCCACGAAATTGAGCTGTCACGCCGTGCATTCCTACTAAACTAAACTAGCGCGAGAAGCGTTAAGGCGCTCGGCCTCGGCGCTGGTTGCAACTCCGCCCCTTCCACTCCCAAACTCCGCTTGGTACCCTTAACCACAATGCCCTTAACCGCCAAGCCGCTAGCCTTTGTCAGCTACTCCTGGGCCGACAACCAGGACGGCTTCGTCGAAGAATTCGTCGAAAAGCTCAGGAATGAACTGCACGTGCAAAGCGGCGAGCCTGCGAACATCTTCGTGGACAGGTTGTCCTTGGATGCCGGCGACAATTGGAACGATCGGCTTCG
>JAYTQD010000671.1:0-2593 GCA_043746935.1 Acidobacteriaceae bacterium
GCGCTCGGCCTGCTCTTTCATCTGCTCAGTGGCGGTGAACACGAACTTCAAGGCTTCAGCGGCCATGTCATCGGCGGTATGGGAGCCATCACCAACGCACTGGCTGCCGCGGGACGCCAGCGCGGGGTGGAGATTCAAACCTCCGCCAGCGTGGCCCGCATCCTCGTCCGCGATGGCCGCGCCCGTGGCGTGGTTCTCGAAGACGGTAGTGAGAGCTCCGCCAAGGTCGTCCTCTCTAACGCCGACCCGAAGCGTACTTTCTTGGGTCTGGTTGATGAGAAGGAGTTGCCTGAAGACTTCCGCCGTCAAATTAGCGGCATCAAGATGGCGGGACCGTGCGCCAAGGTCAATTTCGTTCTCTCCGAAGAGCCGCGCTTGCGCGGCATGGCCACCAACTCGACTCCCGGGGAACGTTCGCTCTTCACCTTGGTGCCCTCGCTGGAATTCGCCGAGCGCTGCTACGACATTGCCAAGTTCGGCGACATCCCCGAAGACCTGTGGGTCGATTGTGTTGTGGCCTCGAACGTCGATGACAGTCTGGCTCCCAAGGGCCGCCACGTCATGACTTGCTTCGTGCAATACGTGCCTTACAAGTTGCGGCAAGGCACGTGGGATGAAAACCGTGAGTTGCTGGGTGATCGAGTGGTGAAGAAAATTGCCGAATACGCCCCCAACGTTCCCGGAGCTATCGTTGCCCGACAAGTGCTTACCCCACTCGACCTCGAGCGCACCTATGGCCTGACCGAGGGCAATATCTTTCACGGCGATCTCAACTTGGAACAATTATTTTTCATGCGTCCAGTTCCGGGGTGGGCACAATACCGCACTCCCATCAGCAGCCTCTATCTCTGTGGCGCAGGAGCACACCCCGGCGGAGGGGTCACCGGAGTTCCGGGCCACAACGCCGCCCGCCAGGTGCTGCGCGATTTCCGTGGCCCCAAATCCGGTAAAGCCAAAACTCAATGACAACTCCCAACGGCCACACCGCCGACATCATCATTCTGGGTGCAGGCGTTATGGGCGCTTCCATCGCATTCCACTTAGCCCAGCGCAAAGCTGGTCGCATTGTCGTGCTGGAAAAAGACAATATCGGGCAGGAAAACAGCGGACGTTCCTCGGCTCTGGTTCGTATGCACCATAGCTATCCATCTGAGGTGCAGCTCGCCGTCAAGAGTCTGGAGATGTTCAACCACTGGAAGGATCTGGTTGGCGAAACGGGCGACTTTCACCGCACGGGTTTCTTGCGCATTGTCCCCGAAGGCGATATGCAGTTACTTCACGCCAACGTGAACATGCAAAAACAACTTGGCGTCAACGTCCAGATTGTTGACCGCGCTCAACTCCAGGCCATCGAACCCGAATGGAACTTCGACGACGTAACCGCTGCTGCCTACGAGCCGGATTCCGGTTACGGTGACGGTTCCTGCGTAGCCAACGACTTCATGGCCGCTGCGCGCGAGAAGGGCGTCGAGTACCGCCGCCGTACTCCCGCCACGGGTTTACTAGTTCGCGGCAACCAAATTTGTGGCGTCAAGACCGCGCAGGGTGACATCGAAGCCCCGATTGTCATCGTAGCCCTTGGCCCTTGGAGCCGCCCGCTTCTTCAAGAAGTCGGCATCGACCTCCCCATCGAAAATGAATTCCATGAAGTGGTCGTTCTCCGCAATCCGCCCGACATGGAGGGCGGCGGCTGCGCGTGCATCGACTCCGTCACCACCACGTACTTCCGTTCCGATGCTAGCGACAAAACCCTGGTCGGGGATTTCTACGGCAAGCGCGGCGCTGATCCCGACAACTATCCGCAGCGCCCCGCCGACGATTCCGTCGAGGACATCATCGAACGCACCTGCCGCCGGATGCCGAAACTGCAACATGCCGAGGTCATGCGCGGCGTCACCGGGGTTTACGATATGACGCCCGATTCACGACCGCTGCTCGGCGAAGTTTCCGGGATCCTAGGCTTGCACGTAGCTGCCGGTTTTTCAGGTATGGGCTTCAAGATTTCTCCGGCCATTGGTCTGGTCTTCGCCGAGCTGATCCTTGACGGCGCAGGAAAAACCGTCGACATCTCCGCCTTCCGCCCCAGCCGCTTCGCTGAGGGACAACCGATCAAAGCGGAATTCGAGTACGCCGATGTCTGAACTTCCGCGAAATGATCCTCAAAGACAAGAAGCGCAACCAGAGATCCAGCTTCCCCGCGTCATGGGCTTCACGGATTTGCTCCTGTTCTACGTCGTCACCGGAATCAGTCTGCGTTGGATCGCCACTGCCGCCGCAGCCGGACCCAGTTCCGTTGTTATCTGGGGTATCGCGTGGCTTTGCTTATACACGCCCTTAGCGCTCTCCGTCCTAGAGCTGTCATCCCGCTATCCTGACGAAGGCGGACTCTACGTTTGGAGCAAACACGCCTTCGGAGATTTCGCCGGCTACATGTCTGGTTTTTCCTACTGGACTAGCAACCTTCCCTACTTTCCCGCCGTCCTCTACTTCGCCGCCAGTAATGCGCTTTACATCCGTGGAGAGCGCTGGGCTTTTCTCGCGGGCAAGGCCAGTTTTTACATCTGGTTTTCCCTAATCGCTCTCACCCTCATCA
>JAYTQD010000672.1:0-6896 GCA_043746935.1 Acidobacteriaceae bacterium
GAATCTCGGGTGGGTGGATTCAAATTCCAAGTGCAACGTTTCCGGAGAGGAGATAGTTGCATATGGGGAGAAGCTACATTCACCTGGCAGTGCAGGAACGAACGTTGATCGGAAACATAGGGTGCAGTCCATGGGACGTTCCCCAATTTTCCAATCGCGTAAGGGGGAACTCTGGATTTCCCCTAAAAACTCCGTATTTCCAAATAATCCAGCTTAAGCTAGCAGTTTCATCGCAATAGCCCAAAATCAACGTTCCACGCAAATTCCTCCCGCTGCGCGAAAACGGGCTATCTCAATGAAAATAGACAGGTTTTGCATCCGCGACCCTGTTTTCTCATCTAACAAAAATCATGCCCGCCGCGTCACAAAGCCGCTTCCGCATCCTCCTCGCCTTCGCCTTGGTCTACGTTTTCTGGGGATCGACCTATCTCGGCATTGGCATCGCCGTCGAGCACATCCCTCCCGCGCTGATGTGTGCGGTACGCTTCCTCATTTCCGGACCGCTGATGCTGCTGTACTGCGCGCTGGCCGGACGCCAGATCCGTTTTCAGCCTAAGCAACTGGCGCAGCAGGCCGCCGTGGGAATCTTGCTGCTGGTTGGCGGCAACATGACGCTGGCTTGGGCTGAAAAATATGTGGCTACCGGACTGGCCGCCTTGTTGGTCGCCGCCATCCCAATTTGGTTTCTGGTTCTGGATAGTTGGCTCATCGGCCACCATCGCATTTCCCGGCGCGGCTTGGCTGGATTACTGCTTGGCATTGCCGGACTGGTCGTGCTGCTCTGGCCCAAGCTCACCGATATCCACGCGCTGGGCGTGATGCAGTTTATCGCATCGGTCAGCCTGTTGTTCGGTTCGTTGAGCTGGGCGTTCGGCTCTGTTCTCTCGAAGATGTGGAAATCGGCGGCCGATCCGATCGTCGCCACCGGCTGGCAGATGACGTTTGCCGGAGTGGCCAATCTGATCATCGCGCTCGCTCTGGGCGAGCACCACAGTGTTGTCTGGACCACACGCGGCATGACCGCCGTCGCGTACCTCGTCGTCTTCGGGTCGTGGATTGGCTACACGTCCTACATCTACCTGCTCCAGCACGTGCCTACGTCCAAGGTCTCCACTTACGCTTATGTGAACCCTGTGGTAGCTGTGTTTCTGGGATGGTTGATTCTGCACGAGCGCGTCGACCATTTCATTCTTCTGGGCAGCGCGATCATCATCGCGGCCGTCGTGTTGGTAACCAGTGCGAAGGTGGAGAAGACTTCCGCGGGGCAAGCTGCGCTTCCGGCCTTGGAGGCGGTAGGAGACTAGCGGTAGGCGCTCCAAAATCTTGTTCCGAAAAATTGTTCCACGTGGAGCAATTTTTTAGCGCCAACTTGCCGCCTTTATTTTGGCGGAATTCCCGTTTTGGGACCAAGTGCCGGTATTTGGGCACCGAATGGCACAAAACTGCCTATTTGGACGGAATCTCTTCCTCTGGCTCTTCCGGCACTAGGTCAGCGCTGTGGCCGCGAACGGTGAAGGTGGCTTTGTCGTCATCGGTAGGCGCGAATGTGACCTGGACGGGCTGCCGCTGCCATGTAGGAGGGGCACAATTGGCCTCTGGGCCGCCATCGTCGGCGTCGCCTAGGGCTTTCTTCAAAATAGGCTTGCGGCGGCCTAGCTGGGCTACCAGAGCGTAAAGCTTCTTGCCGTCATCGGAGACACCGCAATACGCCACGTAGTCGCGGTACCAGGCCGCCGTGGAGAAGGAAGAATCGAACTCGGGCAGGTTGAGGGCGGAAACCCTTCCGCTGGCCCGGTCCACCTGCAACCAGCCTCCCAGCTGCCAACGCCAGCGGGGGGCTTTTGCGTCTTCGCTGGGTAGGCTGTCGTTCACCCGGTAGGCCCGGCGGACTGCGAAAATGTGATCTGTAACGTCGTGCGGCGGGCCAACCGTGTTCTCTTTGAGCTTGGCATCCACGTAGAGGGGACGGATCTTGAGATCGACACTTGGAGCTTCCGCCTTAGCCTGATCGGCAAACCATTTCACGGTTTGCCACTTGCCGAAGGAGACGACGTGAGGCTTGCTGGCGGCAGGGAGGGAGGATATCGCCAGCCACACGAACAGCGCCGTAGAAACCAGGCTACGCATGAGCGTGAGGGTAGGTGCTGCCCGGGCAATGGGCAAGTCCACTTTCGACAGGCCTACTTTTGACAGCCCCACGAAAGACGGCTGTAGTCCGGTTATCATGGGAAGGTTCGTTGATGAACTGAAGTCGCTTACGGCAACAGCGGCGGACAAGAGTGTCCGCCCCACACAATCTTTCATGGCCCCGATCACACACAGCATTGTTATTCCGGCGTACAACGAGGCGAAGCGGCTTGAGGCGACGCTCGACCGCGTGCTGGGGTATGTTGCGGGGCAGAAGTGGAATGCGGAAGTGCTGGTGGTGAACGACGGATCGAGCGATGCGACGCGGGAGATTATTTTGCAGCGGGCGGCGACGAATCCGGTGCTGCGGCTGGTGGAGAATCCGGGCAACCGGGGCAAAGGCTACAGCGTGCGCAATGGCGTGATGCACGCGCAGGGCGAGTTCATTCTGTTTACCGATGCCGACCTGGCGTCGCCGATTGAAGAAGGCGAAAAGTTGCTGGCGGCATTGGCGGCGGGAGCGGAGATTGCGATTGGCTCGCGCTGGCTGGACAAGCGGCTGCAAACCCGGCCGCAGCCGTTGTATCGCAGAGTTTTGGGGCGGGTGTTCAACCTGGCGTTGCGTTTGGTTCTTGGAATGAGCTACAAAGATACGCAGTGCGGCTTTAAAGCTTTCACGCGGCACGCGGCGGAGGCGGTGTTTCCGCTACAGATTATTGAGCGCTGGGGGTTTGATCCGGAGATTCTGTTTCTGGCACGGCGTCTCGGCCTACGCGTGGACGAGGTGGCGGTCAAGTGGGCGCATCAGGAAAACACAAAGATCAGCCCGATTCGCGATGGGTTGCGGATGTTTACCGAGTTGCTGACGATTCGGTGGTATGCGGTGAGTGGGCGGTATGATGGGGCGCGGGACGGGGTGGCGGCACCGATTCGCTAATCTGTTTGGGTACTTTCAATTTTTGTCATTCTGAGCGCGGCGAAGAATCCCCGTACCCTCGACCTACGATACTCTTTCCAACTTTCTTACTAGGCGGCATCCTCGCAAGAAAGCTTGTAAGAGTGTTTCCCTCCCAGCAGCGTAGGGATCTTTCGCTACGCTCAAGATGACAACTAAAGTAAGGAATATTTACAGAAGTAAGGATTTATGCTATCGTACTTCAGTAAGGGAATCTATGCCGAAACAGGCCAAAATTACGAGTAAAGGTCAGATCACGGTACCCCGCGAAGTCCGCCAAAAACTTGGCGTGAAGGCTGGCGACGGATTGCTCTTCGAGCACGATGGAAAAGGGTATCGCGTGGTACCCGTGAGGACGAAGAGTTCCTTTGCCAAGTACCAGGGCATTGGCAACCCCGGGATTGGCTCCGGCAGGAAGAACATCAACCGTTGGTTGCGCGAGATGCGCGGCGAGTAACGACCTAGCATGACCACTGCCATCGACACCAATGTCGTAAGCGCGCTGTGGGACAAAGACCCGACACTCAACTTGGCTGCGCGGACTGCTTTGGAAAAGGCATTCCGACGCGGACGGCTCGTTGTGGCGGCTCCGGTTTTTTCTGAGTTGATGGCCGCTCCGGGTCGGACGGAGAGTTTTGTGGGCGCATTCTTCGAAGAGAACGGGATTGCGGTTGATTGGGAGCTGAACGAATCGGTATGGCGCTCCGCTGGGCGGGCATTTCAGTCTTACGCGGAACGGCGTCGTAAGCAGCGCGATACCAGGACGCGGCGCATTCTGGCGGATTTTCTCATCGGTGCCCACGCGCTGACGGGCGGATATCGGCTGCTGACGTTGGATAAGGGGTTGTATGGGGCTGCGTTTCCGGGTTTGACTTTAGAAACGGTTTGACGGCTTCCTTCCGAAGGCCGATATGGCCACAGCCGGGGTCTCACGCCAGTAGGCTCACTGCTGCCGACACCACCCACTCCGTGAACAATGTTGCAAGCACTATCCATAGGAGCGTGAGCATCAAAAGGAAGCTGCTGTACAGTTTGCCCTTCCACCCCAGGGGCGACGGCATCGCGGTAGCGACCCTGGCAAAGGCTTTATACATCAGAGAGGCGGCGCCAAAAGCCAGTGGCAGGCCCAAGGCAATAGCCAGAGCGTACCCGCCAACCCCGACCTTTGAATGGTGAGCCACTTCTATGGCGGACGCAAAAGGCGTTACGAAACATATTGCGATGAGTAATTCAATTAACGTCATGGGTTTGTATCCGCATTTGTAGCTATCCCCCGTCCGGTCGTTCGGCGCTCGCACCCGTTTACACCCTGATGTTAGCCGTTCGGTCCTGCTTTGAGGGAACGAAGGGCTTAAGAAATCTTGCGCTGGGGGAGTAATCGGGACGCAAGGCGCTCAACTGGTTACGGTACCGATCGTTCACCGTGTCTCAGAACCGTTGCGGAGCTACGCTCCGCTGTGCAGGCGAGGGCGCCTGCCCCTACGTGAGTATCGCCGCTACCGGCTTGCTGTTACTTGTTCCGTAATCGCCTGCCCCATTTCCTGCGTCGTAACCATTTCTTCGCCGGGACGGCCTAAATCCCGCGTACGTAGGCCGCGGGCTAAGATTGCGGCGACGGCGGACTCGATGTGGACTGCTTCTTTCTCTAATTGGAAACTATGCCGCAGCATCATGGCAACGGACAGAATCGCTCCCAGCGGGTTGGCGATACCTTTTCCGGCGATGTCAGGCGCGGAGCCGTGAACGGGTTCATAGAGGCCGATTTTGCCGCCGATGCTGGCGGAGGCTAGCAGGCCCAGCGAGCCGACTACGCCTCCGGCTAAATCGGAGAGGATGTCGCCGAACATGTTTTCCGTGAGGATGACGTCGTATTGCGCGGGGCGGGCGACGAGGATCATAGCGCAGGAATCGACGTAGTTGTGCTGGAGCGTGACATCGGGATAGTCCTTCGCGACCGTGGTGACGACTTCGCGCCAGAGGCGGGAGCAGGCTAGGACGTTGGCTTTATCGACGGAGAGAACCTGCTTGCGGCGACGGCGGGCTAGATCGAAGGCTACGCGGGCGATACGCTCGATGCTCGATTCGGTGTAGCGCATGGTATCGACGGCTTCGCGGTTCGGGATTGTTCCGGTTGTGGTACGAGGCTCGCCGAAGTAGAGGCCGCCGAGGAGTTCGCGGACGATCATTATGTCCGTGCCCTGGACGGCTTCGGGGCGTAAAGGCGAGGCTTCCAGGAGCGACGGAAACAGAACGGCGGGGCGGAGATTGGCGAAGCAGCCTAACGCTTGACGGAGTTTGAGGAGGCCTTTTTCCGGGCGGAGATCGATGGGGTAGTGGTCGAAAGCGGGGCCGCCGACGGCACCTAGTAGCACTGCATCTGAGGCAAGGCAGGCCTGAAGCGTGTCGTCGGGCAGCGGGTGGTTGCTGGCGGTGAGACCTGCACCGCCTACCGGCTTGGTTGTGACCTGGACTTCGTGGCCGAAAACTTTGGCTGTGGCGTTGAGAACTTTGAGAGCTTCGGCGGTGACTTCGGGACCGATGCCGTCGCCGGGGAGAGCGGTGATTATCAGGAGCAAGGGTTCCTCGTGAGATGAGTGGGAATTCCGGTCGAAACTTATCCTAACCTCAAAGCGCGGAGCTGCGCTCCTGGACGGCCAAGGTCGGCCGTCCCCACATGGGCTTAGGCCACTCGCAAACTTACGAGACGACGCGGACGGTCTTGAGCTGGGCGACGCTGACATCGGGTTTGGCGGCGGCAATGGCTGGGTTGTAGACCTTGCCCATTTTCTTTGCGACCATGGGCAGCAGGCCACCGGCGGCAATCATTTCTTGAACGAATGCAGTTTGCGGGACGAAAATGTGCTCGGTGCCTTGCGTGTGATTGAAAATTACGCCTTTGGCGAGATCAACTTCGAGGTCGTCGCCGTTTTTGGCTTTGTCGGCGAAGCCCGCGCATTCAATCGAGAGAAATCCGTTGTTGAGGGAATTGCGAAAAAAGATACGGGCAAAATTGGAGGCGATGACGCAGGAGATGCCCGCCGTGCGCAGCGCCCACACGGCGTGCTCGCGCGAGGAGCCGCAGCCGAAGTCTTCGCCGCCGACCATGATGTCGCCCTGCTGCACGCGGGAAACAAATTCCGGATCAATGTCTTCCATGGCGTGTTTGGCCAGCTCGGCGTGCTCGTGCGTGTTGAGATAGCGCGCCGGAATAATTTCGTCGGTATTGACGTGAGCGCGGGCGTAGACGTGCGCGCGGCCCCTGATAATTACACTCCCCACAGATAATCCTCCTGTTCGCTTCCCGGAACACCGCCTGCAACCGCTCCAACGGGCACGCCCGCTTCTTTCTCGCGCCGCAGAGGACGCTCCAGGTATTCGCGCGGATCGACAATGTGTCCGGCAATCGCCGAAGCTGCGACCGTGGCCGGACTCGCTAGATAGACAAGCGCTTCAGCGTGACCCATGCGTCCGACAAAATTACGGTTGGTGGACGAGATGCAAACTTCCTGCTTGCCGAGCACGCCCATGCTGCCGCCGAGACACGCGCCGCAGGTGGCGGTAGAAACGACGCAGCCCGCTTCGGCAAAGACTTCGAAGAGGCCTTCACGCAACGCCTGCCGCCAGACACCAGAGGTGGAAGGCACAACGATGCAGCGCACTCCCTCAGCCACGCGGCGACCTTTCATTACGCGGGCAGCGATGCGGAGGTCTTCAATGCGGGCGTTGGTGCAGGAGCCGATGTAAGCCTGATCAATGACGACGTGGCCGACCTCGCCAATGAAGCGGCCGTTCGAAGGCAGGCTCGGCAGGGCGA
>JAYTQD010000673.1:0-6875 GCA_043746935.1 Acidobacteriaceae bacterium
TTGTTTCCGGGCGCGGGTCCGATCGCAGAGCTTCAGGACGAACTGAAAGACTTTCCCACTTCGAAGGGAACGATTCAGTTCCCGATGGACAAGCCTCTGCCTGTCGCGCTGGTGAAAAAGCTGGTGAAGGCGCGGATTGCGGAGAATGAGCGGAAGAAGAAACGGTGAGCAGGAGTGAGGCCGCAACAGCCGCTGTGAACTAACCCAATAAGACACCCATTTATCAGGCCAGCCCCTTTGGAAGAAATAACTTCATTCGAGGGGGTCCTGGCATGTCTACGCGAGCATTTCTGGGATAGTCACGAACTGATAACCCTCGGCTTTGTAGCGACCGATTAGCCTGTCTGTCGCGGCTACCGTATGCGAGCGGTCCATCCCTAGCTGCCGATGGCTGCCGTCGTGGAGGAGGATGATATCGCCGCCGCGGATTTGTTTGGACACTTTTTGTTCGACGGCTGCGGAGGACTGTGCGCTCCAATCCCATCCGGCGACATTCCACATTACAGGTGCGAGTCCGAGGTCGCGGGCGATTCTTAGCGTGCTGGGACGGCGGCCACCGAACGGAGGGCGGAAGAGTTTAGGGGTTTGGCTGGTGGCGTCTTCGATGGCGCGAGTGCATTCGGCGAGTTGGATGCGCGTCTGCATCTCGGAGCAGAAAATCAAGTTGGGATGGGTGAAGGTGTGGTTGCCAATCGCATGCCCGGCTTGTGCGACGGCGCGGGCGATCTGTGGACGTTGCTGGACATAGCGGCCGACCATAAAAAAAGTCGCGCGGACATCGTGCTTAGCCAAAACTTCTAAAAGCTTGAGCGTATGCGGGTCGTTGGGACCGTCGTCGAAGGTGAGGGCTAGTTGGCGCGGGTTGGGGCCGCGGACTAGCGTGCGTCCGTAGAGCTGCGATGTGGGCGCCATGGCGCTGTAGCCCGCGTAGGTGGCGGCGGCGACGCTTGTGGCTCCGATGGCAAGGGCGATGTTCTGCATGGCATTGATTCTAAACGACTGTGGCCGCAGCGCCTGAAGGCGCTCAGACAAGGCGCATTTATGTCATGCCTGAAGCCATGACCTGATATGAATCTTAAGTTGCCGCATGTCTCACCGCCCACAGGTTGTTAACTCATCCCGCAATTGTCATCCGGGGCAATGCACGATATCCTGCACAGGACTTCTTAACTGACTTCCCGACCATTACCCCATGGCCAAACTTTTCGAGAGCCCCCGCTACATCGCAGTGGAAGGACCGATCCGCGTCGGCAAGAGTACGTTGACGCGCATTCTGGCCGAACGCATGAACGCGCAGCGCATCACCGAGCCGGAAGACAATCCGCTTCTGAAGGCTTTCTACGACGGCGAGAAGGGCGCGGCATTTCAGGCGCAGATGGCGTTTTTGGTGCAGCGCTTTGAGAAACTGCGCGAACTAGACCTGGGCAAATCGCAGAAGATTGTGATTTCAGATTTTATTTTCGAGAAAGACAAGCTTTTTGCCTGCCTGAACTTGAATGACCAGGAGCTGGAAACCTACAACCGCTATTTCAATTTCTTCCGCGAGCAACTGCCTACGCCGGATCTGGTGATTTATCTGCAAGCGACGCCTGAAGTGCTGAAGAAACGCCTACGCAAAAAAAATGTGACGGCGGAGAGCGGCGTTAGTGATGACTACCTCGAAGAAGTTGCCAAGGCCTACGAACACTTCTTTTTCCACTACACGCAGTCGGATTTGTTGATTGTGAATACGTCGGAAATTGATTTTGTGGACCGCAACCAGGACTTGCAGGAGCTGCTGAAAAAAGTCTCGGAGCCGATTCGCGGGACGCAGTACTTTTTGGCGCTGGGATCGGACGAGGCTGTCGGCGCATAAGTTGTTTGTTTTCTATCAGATATAGCCTTACAAACAGTCGTTGACTTAAGGCCGCACCCCGGCAAGAATGGGTGTAGCCGGAACATCCGCAAAGCATCGAATTCTGGCAGCAGGTTCTATCCGCCAAGGCGGAAGGACACTGGAGGGAACGTGAACGTCACACCGATTAGCAAGTCTTCCTTAGGACACCTAGGCTCCGGGCCACGCAGTAAAGTCCGCATTAGCACACTGCAAGAAAAAAAGTCACGGCACGAGCCGATCTCTGCGCTCGCGCTCGGGGATTTCACGAGTGCGCGTCTGGCGGACGATGCGGGCATTGATTTCATTTTGGTGGGCGATTCGCTGGGCTCGTATTTGTTGGGTTACGAGAATACGCTCCCGGTCACGCTCGAAGAAATGCTGCACCACACCCGCGCGGTTCGGCGCGGTGTTCGCTATGCGCTGCTCGTGGCGGACATGCCGTTCGGAACCTACCAGGCGAGTGTGGAGGACGGCGTGAAGAATGCCGCGCGCTTCCTGAAAGAGGCGGGCGCGGAAGCGGTGAAGATTGAAGGCGGCGAGAAGCGGGCGGAGCTGGTCCGGCGCATGCTGGATGCGGAAATTCCAGTGATGGGGCATATTGGGTTGACGCCGCAGTCGATTCACCGGATGAGCGGGTATAAAGTCCAAGGGAAAAACCTGCCTGCGGTGGAAGAGTTGATGCGCGACGCTGTGGCACTTGAGCGCTCTGGAGCGTTTGCGATTGTTTTGGAGGGAGTGCCTCGGGAAGTGGCGGCGATGATTACGGCGGAAGTTTCGGTGCCTACGATTGGTATTGGCGCGGGGCCGGAATGTGATGGGCAGATTCTTGTCTTTCACGATTTGATTGGGCTTACGGGCGAGCCTGCGAAGTTTGTGCGGCAGTACGCTGACGTGGCTGCTGTGATGGCAGAGGCGATGCATGGATTCAAGCGGGACCTTGAGGCGCGGGAGTTTCCTTCGGATGCGGAGTCGTATCATTTACCGAAAGAGGCTCAGGAAACGCTGAGTGCGGTTTTGGAACGGAAACGGATGATGGTGCGGTAACTTCCCCGCCCTGTCGCACAGAACGCGACAAGGACGGGACACCCCGATGTTTAAGATTTGAAAACCAAAATCTAAAGTCAAAATCCTTAAAGCCACGCGGGCAAGAGTGCCCGCGCCACACGATCATTTCATGCGGATTTGCGAGACAGTGGCTACGATGCGGGCCGAGTGTGGGGCTCTGCGGTTTGGCGGTAGGCGGCTGGGCCTGGTGCCGACGATGGGCGCGCTGCACGAGGGGCATCTCTCGCTGTTGCGGGCGGCGCGGGCGCAGTGTGATGTGGTGGCGGCTTCGATTTTTGTAAACCCTACGCAGTTTGGTCCCCAGGAAGATTTGGCGAAATATCCGCGGCCATTTGGGCGCGATTGCGAGTCGCTGCGGGCAGAGGGCGTGGATTTGCTGTTTGCGCCATCGGTAGAGGAGATGTATCCGGCGGGCGCTGTTACGTATGTGAACGTTGATGGGTTGGGCGAGAGGCTGTGCGGTCGATCGCGCCCTGGACATTTTCGCGGCGTGGCTACCATCGTGAGCAAGTTGTTTCATGTAGTGCAGCCGGACGTAGCGTTTTTTGGGCAAAAAGACGCGGCGCAAGTGGCAGTGATTCGTGCGATGGTGCGGGATCTGCTTTTGCCTGTTGAGATTGTGGCTTGTCCGATTGTGCGCGAGGCGGATGGGCTGGCTTTGAGTTCGCGAAATGTTTATTTGAATACGGAACAGCGGCGGCAGGCTTTGGTGCTATCCCGGTCGTTGTTGCGGGTGCGGGAGTTGTATGAGGGTGGGGAGCGGGATACTGGGCGGTTGATTGCGGCGGGAGTGGAGGAATTTTCGCGGGAGCCTGGAGTGCGGTTGGATTTTCTGGAGATTGTGGATGCTAGCAGTTTGGAATCGTTAGAGACCGCCGAGCCTGGGGCTTTGGCGGCGGTGGCTGGGTTTTTGGGGAGTACGCGGTTGATCGATAACGTTGTGCTGGGTTGAAGACCACGCGGGCGAGGGCGCCCGCGCCACACAGGCTTGACCCGCACGAGCTATGGTTTGGAGATGAAGGGGCTGTTGGGGATTAGGTAGCGGAGTTTGAGATTTGTGGCTTTGGTAATGCCGATTCTTGGCGTTGTGACGATGCGGGAACGGGGGAAATTGTCCTCCGCGAGGTAGAGGGCTTGGGTCGCGTCGGTTAGGTTCACGCCGTTGTCGGCGCGGGTGATACGAAGGGCTTGAGTGAGTTTGCCAGGGCCGTTGGTTAGGCGGATATCGGCTGGAGAAAGACCACGGGCTTTGGCCATGACGGCGACTCCTGTCACGGGTTCTACGGCGCGGAAGAGGACGCCGCCAGCTTCGCCGTCTGGCAAGCACGATACGTTCAGGCAGTAGTGATTTCCATAAATGAAATATACATACGCATAACCCGGCGGGCCGAAGATGACTTCGTTGCGCGGAGTGCGGCCGGAGGCGGAGTGCGCGGCAGGATCGTTTTTGCCGAGATAGGCCTCCGTCTCGACGATACGAGCGGCAAGGGTTTGGCGACCTTGGCGGCGGATTAAGAGCTTGCCGAGGAGGTCTCGGGCGACGCAGCGGGGGTCGCGGTCAAAGAATTCCAGGGGTAGTGGTTGGCAAGTGATCGCGGTCACTCCGTCCGAGTTCAATTTTTGATATCGTTGAAACGTACTCACCATTAGGAGGAACTATGCTCGGAAAGATACTCAAGTTTACAACTCTATTTGTTTTGCTGTGCGGCCTGACGGCGGCGCAAAGTATTCCAGCTGGCACGAAGATTACCGTGCGGAGCGGGACGCAGATCACGTCGGCAAGCGCCAAGGTGGGCGAATCGTGGAACGGAGTACTCGCCCGGGATTTAGTGGTGGGCGGGAAGACAATTGCCGTAAAGGGCGCGCCGGTGAGCGGGAAGGTTACGCTGGCGAAATCGAGCGGGCGGTTACACGCTCCGGGACAACTTTCCGTGCGCTTGACCTCGGTGGAAGTGGGCGGGAAGGCCGTGGCGGTGCAGAGTTCTTCGTACCATATCGCTGGGAAAGATCAGAAGAAGAGCTCGATGATTAAAGGCGGCGGCGGGATGGCGGCGGGCGCGTTGATTGGGGCGCTGGCTGGCGGTGGAAAGGGAGCGGCGATTGGCGCGTTGGCTGGTGGAGCCGCGGGGACAGGTCTGGCGGCGGCTACCGGGAAGCGCGAAGCGGTGATTCCGGCAGAGAGTGCGATTACGTTTACGACTACGGCGGCTGCTGCAAAAAAATAGAGCTGGAGTTTGCTAAGGCCCCGCCCTGTCCGCAGAGAACGCGTACAAGGACGGGGCACCCAGGTTATCGAGATTGTTGTTTGTGGGCAGGCGCGGGTGCCTGTCCCTACATGTGTATTGCTTTACGCGACGGTTTTTAGGTATGCCAGAACTTCCTCGGCGTGGCCTTCGGGTTTTACTTTTTCATAAATGTGCTGGATTTTGCCCGTGGACCCGATGATGAACGTCATGCGGGCGATGCCCATGTACTTCTTGCCGTACATGCTTTTTTCCTGAATTACGCCGAAGGATTCGCAGACTTTTTTGTCGGTATCGGCGAGCAGCGGGTAGGGGAGTTTGAATTTTTCTTCGAATTTCTTCTGTTTGGCGCTGGTATCGGCGGAGATACCCAGGATGACCGTGCCGGTGGCTTGGATTTTCTTGTAGGTGTCGCGGAAACCGCAGGCTTCGACGGTGCAGCCGGGGGTATCGGCTTTGGGATAGAAAAACAGGACTACCGTCTTGCCCGCGAAATCCTTGAGAGAAACTTTGTTGCCGTCCTGATCGAGCAGAGAGAACGCTGGGGCCTTGTCATTTGTCTGAACTTTCATAGTCAATAAACCCTCAAAACATCGATTCGTCCAGCGCCTAAAGGCGCTTGGTAATATTGTTCTTGCGGCGCGCCTGAAGGCGTGCCCCGATACAAATCTTACTTCCACTAGACGCTAGTCAGCATCTTAACTTTTATGAAACTACTTCCCTTGCGTTATTTATATCGCACGTTATTGTGGGGCGTCATCTGCGGCGTACTGGTGTTTGGGGCTGCGGCGCAGATTGCGAAGCGTTCGACGAAATCTTTCGGGCCGCGGGCTTTGGGGCTGGTGGAGATTTTGGCGAACGGCAAGGCGCGTATGCAGACCATCTGCATTATGGTGGACGGCAAGTTTTACGACGCTGGGACTTATAAGGCGACGCCGGTGCCGATGTCGTTGGATGCGCAGACTGTGTATGAGGGAACGCGCAACGGGGAGTCGACGGGGTTGTATACGATCAGCGCCGCACGACCGGCGCGCGGAAATTGGTTTGGCGAGGGAAAGTGGATTCCCACGGGAAGCGAGCCGAAGCGGCCTCCGCCGATTACTTCAACGAAGCGGGTGGACGAAGAGGAAGCGCCCCCAATTTTGCGGCGTGCAGATAGTGCAAGTGCAAAAGCGGAGCCGAGCAAGCCTGTGGAAACAAAACCGGGCGCATCGGCTCCCCCGCCTCCGACCGGAGCGGATGCGCCGCCTCGATTCAAGAAGGGTGAAGCTACATCTCCCGAGAGGACTGCGCCTGCGGCTCTTGGAGCCGGGGAGCGTCCAATCCTGCGGCGGGGCAAGCCGGGGGATGCGCAACAGAAGTTTGAGGATAAGGATTTTTCCTCGACCGTCATCGTGAAAGAACATTTTGTGGCGGTTTCCGATGCTGGTGGACCGGAACCTCGCCCCTACGTGCTGTTTACTAAGCCCGATGAAGTGGTGATGTACCGGAAGAAATTGCAGGCGATGGCTTCGGAGACGGTGCGGGCGCTTTATGGGTTGAAAACAAACGCGCACGCGAGCAAGCGGGTGGCTGCTTCGGTAGCGTTCACGAATGTGCAGATGCAGACGTTTGATCTGACGAACAGTAACGACCCGGTGTTGGTGTTTACGGCTACCGTCGATCCTGCGGAAAAAATGGTTGGTGCGGGT
>JAYTQD010000674.1:0-17254 GCA_043746935.1 Acidobacteriaceae bacterium
CCTAAGCCCAAGTCGTTTTTTCCGCTCGCAGCTGCCGCACCAACAATCGCACCAGCATCCCGTCATAACGAGTACCGCTGAGCTTTTCCAACTCCGTCAGCGCTTCGTCCACGGTCTTCGCGGGAGTGAAAGGCCGCTCGGATGTCATTTCCACAAACGCATCCGCCAAGGCGAGAATGCGTGCCAGAAACGGAATCTGCTCTCCGCGAAGTCCGGCGGGATAGCCCGATCCGTCGAAGGCCTCGTGGTGGTGTTCCACGGCACGTTGCAGGCGTGTGCTTTCAGGCAGTGTTGCTACCAGTTCACTTCCCATTTGCGGGTGGAGTTTCATTAAGTAAAATTCATCTTCGCTTAGAGAGCCAGGTTTGTTGAGAACTTTCTCCGGCAAGAATAGCTTTCCAACATCGTGTACCCGCGCAGCAAACTGTAAGTCGGCCATTTCCGCTTCCGGCAAATCCAGTGCCCGCCCTAGCATTTCCGTACACCGAGCCATCCGTTCGCTGTGCCCGGCAGCGTAGGTCTCCCGGCTCTCCGATGCGCGCGACAACGCCTCCAGCGCTTCCCGCAAAACCTCCGGATGGCAGTTCTCGCCTACCCCGCCAATGCGCACCAGCGCCGAGATCGCCTCTTCTACATGTTCCGGGCCGCCGTGGTCCCTCTGCAAAAAGCCCTCGACAAACGATGAAATCATCTGCCGCTTTACGGCCACGCCCTCGTCCGAGGCAAATAGTTCCACTTTGGAAACTCGGTTGCCCCCGGCATGTTTCGAGATATACATTCCTTCGTCGGCCACGCGAACAATGTCTTCCACGCTGAATCCATGCGACGGAAAACTCGCCACGCCGAAACTGCCCGAGATGTGGTGCTCACTCAACATGGGATCGGTGGCGAGCCACAGCCGCAACCGCTCCGAAAGAATCTGCGCCTGCTCAATGCCCGTTTCCGGCATCAGGATAATGAATTCGTCGCCGCCATACCGCGCCACCACGTTCGACTGACGGCACTTTTGTTCCAGTAAGCGGCCAACGCGGGCCAAAACCAGGTCGCCCTCCAAGTGGCCCATGGAATCGTTCACTTCCTTGAATTTGTCGAGATCCACCAGCACCACCGAGAACGGCCGGCCGGATCGCGAGGCGCGCTTCCACTCCGATTGCACAGCCTCCAGGAAAAAACCTCGTGTTTTAATGCCCGTTAGGCCGTCAGTAATCGACTGCCGTTGCAATTTCTGGAACACAAAAGAATTGTGCAAAGCAGTGGCCAGTAAATCCGCCAAGGTCCCAAGGATCAGCTTGTCGTCAGGAGTGAATGCGCTTTCGTGCTTGCTCTCGATATTCAGTACGCCGAGCAAGGTCTCTCCGTAGCTGATGGGAATACACAATACGGACCGCGAATCCTGCAGGATTCCCAGCGCTGGATTCTGCTCCGTGCTCTGCACCAACGCCGTCTCTCCCGACCGGGCCACGCGTCCGAGAATCCCCACGCCCAGTGGAATTCGCTTCCCTCGCGCCTGTGCCGTGGCCCCCGCTTCCGCGCGAATCTCAATGTCCTTCGTCGCGTAGTCCAAAATCCCAATTCCAATGTGATCAAACTGAAACGTCTTCTGAATCTCCTGCACAATCTCCGCCAGCATTTGCTCGGAATCCTGGCTGGAAATCGCCGTCTTGGAAATATTGTTCAGAAAGGCCAATTGCCGCGACCGCCGCTGTTCTTCAGCGAAGAGCCGGGCATTTTCCACCGCCACTGAAACCTGTGCGGCGGCCGTTTTCATTACCTCAAGGTCGCGCAGTTCGAAGGCAAATTCTCGCGTGCAGCTCATGGCTACCATCACGCCGGCGGCGTGGCCCGCCACAAAAATAGGGGCGCCGCAAAACGATAACGCCGGGTGCGCCGGAATATAAGTCACACCTAACCGCGTTCGGGTGCTTTCCAGATCCGAACGAATCAGCAGAGGCTGCCGCGTCCTCAGAATATATTCCGTCAGGGCATTGGTCGTTTTCCGCGACCGCTTCGGTAGTGTGATCCCATTTTCCGTTTCCACTTCAAAACGAATTTCGTCGCCCTCGCGGAATGCCACATAAAAATTGCGGGTATCGAAAAGGCGGCCAAGTTCTTTTTGGATGACCAACAGAATTTCGTCTTGATTCAACCGCGAGCTGACCGCCTGCCCAATCTGCGTCAACAGCTCATATTCCTGCGTGCGCCGGTGGGCGGCGTGTGTCGTAATGTAATTCTCCAGAGTCATGGCGATTTGCAGCGCTAACCCCACCGCCATGCGAACCTGCGAAGCCGCAAAAAGCCGTCGAACGCCACCCGGGAACAGCACGACTCCAAAATTATGCTCGCGGGTCTGCAGGCTGAACGCCGTAATATCCTTGATTCCGTGCCGCAGCAGCACCTGGCGAAAATTTTCAAAACCCTCGCCTGCCACAGCCGGAATTGGTTCCGCCAAGTCCGCCAAATTGCGCAGCTCCACGAATCCGCTACGCCGGAAAGCCAGCTGGCACAAATAGTTCGCCCCGCCGGAAGCTTCAAACTCCCGCAAAAGCTCCACCGAAAACCCACGTTGCACCGAAGGCACAACTTCCCGCCACGGTTCCGCCGCGCACAGCATTGCCCGGTTCGCTGAGACCGCCGTCAACAGCCGGTCCAGAATAAATTCAATATTTGGAACTAACTGCTGCGCGTCGAGCAGTTTGCCGGCATCCACTCCCAGCGTGGAAAACGTCAGCGTGTTTTCCTGCACGGCCCGCCGCTCAATCTCAAACAGCACGATGACCATCGAGATTCCCAGCAGCATCTGAGGGAAGGGGCCGAGCAGTTGCCCAAGGCTGAGCGCGGTACCGCCGGACGATCCCAATTGGTCATAGCCGAGCAAAACCGCCCAGAACGCCAGCGTGATCGCCAGCAGACTCAGGCCCACCAGTTGTCGCCGATGCGCTTGCCGGTAGAATTGCAACGACGCAAATAGGAACACGAGCGCGATTCCAACCTCAACCGGAGAGCGCCCCGCAGCCTGCAAGACCAGCGCCCCGCCCCGCGTATGTTGATGCAAGCTCCACAACGCCAGCGCCACGCCCGCTCCCGCAAGCAACCCGTCATACCAGCGCCAGCGGAAATCCTTTCGCATTAGCCGTGTCGATACAAACACGCAAAAGGCCACGCCGAAGAGTAGCAGTTGCGAAACCAGAAACCCTGCCACGGAAGGCCGCCGCAGCAGCATCCACACATCTAGCAAGTAGTGCAGCGAGTAAGCCGCCCAGCCGACTTGCCACGCGCGAAAATAACTGGCGCGGCTTTGCGAGTACAGGTACGTAAAGACGAAAAACAACAGCAGCGCCACTGCGCCGGGAATCGTCGCGATGCCCCCAAGTCCGTTTTGGACAATACTTCCCAAAGACCTACCTCTAAAGAATTTAGATGCCCAACGAGCCCTCCATGTTTTCACACCCCGGTGACCAACACAATAACTCTCTCGGTCAGGCAGGGCAGTCTGGAATGCCGTGGTTACCCCCGCCGCAAGCCGGGTTTTGACCGGACAATACCAGCAAATGTGACACCGCTCGACGCTCATTTTGCATGGCGCGTAACATCACGTAACATGAGGGTTTGGTTACTCATTCATGACGGAAGTTACCGGCACAATTGCTTCGCCAGCGCTCCAACCCCGCCTCCGCTTCGCTCCTTCACCCACCGGCTATCTGCACGTGGGCGGGGCCCGAACCGCACTTTTTAACTGGCTGTATGCCCGCCACTTTGGCGGCACGTTGGTCTTGCGAATCGAAGACACCGATTTTGAGCGTTCCACCAGCGAAATGGTGGATGGCATCCTCGAAGGCTTGCACTGGCTGGGCATCACCTGGGATGAAGGTCCGTTCTTTCAGTCCCAACGCATGGATCTGTACCGCGCCACAGCGGATCGCTTGCTGGCTTCGGGTCATGGCTACTACTGCTTCTGCACCAAGGAAGAATTGGAACAGCGCCGCGCCGTCGCGCAGGCTGAAAGCCGTTCGCCCAGATACGAAGGCACCTGCCGCCGTCTGTTCCGCGAAGAAGCTGAAAAACGCCGCCAGGGAGGCGCTCCCGCAGCCGTCCGCTTCGCTGTTCCCGTGGAGGGTGCCACGGCATTCGACGACCAGGTCTTCGGTCGCGTGGAATTCGCGAATACGGAACTGGAAGACTTCGTTCTCCTTCGTTCCGACGGCGTGCCCACTTACCACCTCAGTGTCGTCACCGACGACATCGATATGCGTATGACCCATATCCTGCGCGGCGCTGACCACATTTCCAATACTCCCAAGCAGGTGCTGCTCTATCAAGCACTGGGCGCCACGCTTCCGGGGTTCGCCCACGTCCCGCTCATTCTCGGAGCCGATAAAACCCGCCTCAGCAAGCGCCACGGAGCCACCAGCGTAATGGCCTACCGCGATGAGGGCATTGTCCCGGAAGCCTTCCGCAACTTCCTCGCACTGCTCGGCTGGACTCCGGAAGATTCCTCGCGAGAGGTGATGCGCGATCACGAGCTGATTGAGCAGTTCAGGTTGAAGGGCGTCTCCAAATCCAACGCTGTCTTCGACCGCCCCAAACTCGATTGGTTCAACACGGAATACATCCGGGCCTACCCGGCGGAGAAACTGATTCCTCTGATTGAAGAGGAATGGAAGAAGGCGGGCGTGGTCCCCATTCAACGTGAAGAAGGCTGGCTGGCTAGTACTGTGGATTTACTCAAGCCGCGCGCCCGCAATCTCAAAGACTTCGCCGGAGCCTTCCGTGCTTTCTTCACCGACGATTTCGAAACTGACCCAGCAGCGGTTGCAAAATTTCTGGGCGACGCCAGCGTGCGCGAGTTGCTAGTGGAATTAGGGAACCGCTACGCAGCTTCGCAGGAAGTATTTTCCGAAGTAGAAACAGAGAAAATTCTTCGCGCCCTCGCCACCGAAAAAACCGTCAAAGCTGGCACCCTCATCAATGGCGCCCGCGTAGCGCTAACCGGCCAAGCTGTTGCCCCAAGCTTGTTTGCCGTTATGGCGGCGCTAGGTAAAGACCGCACGGTAAAACGGCTCAGGGCGGCGTCCGGATCCTAATGGCTACCCAGCCCTACCGGTGCACGTGCGGACTCTGCGCCGCCCTTCGTCCTGCATGTGCCACGACCGCCTTCGCAACTCGCACCTCAAACTCCACCGGCAATTGCTTCGGCGGATAGCACGCGCGGTTATCGCAAGCCTGGTATTTCAGCGCCCCCCGCATCGCGTACTTCCCCGGAGGCACCGTGTGCAAGGGATGCACTTGCACTTCCACCGTAAAATTCCCGCTGTAAACACTCAGTTTCTGGTCCGGCGCGAATTCAAAAGCCACATCTTGTCCGGCCGGATAGCTGATCTTGCCAATCACAATATCCGTCGTCGCTCCCATATGCAGCGCCGTCGGAATCATGAATTCTTCAGAAGGCTTGTTCGAATTGACGTGGTATCCGTTCGCAACATGGAACCGCAGCTCCACAGTCCCCGGCGCTCCCCGCACAATTGTCGGCAGAGGCGCGGACACCAGGCTCACCGACGGCGCGCCGCTCTTACCCGGAGACGGCTCCTGCCCTTGAGCAGATACCAGCGCCATCACCAACAACACCATCCAACGTTTCATGGTTCTCCCTAGTCTCGTCTTAGTCGGCGCTACCCCTTCGTATCCAGCGCCTTCTTCACATTATCTTCAATATCTTCGCGCCCGCGCAGCCCCAGAATCCGTCCCGTCACCTTCCCGTCTCGCCCTACGAAGAAGATGGTCGGCAAAAACTCCACGCCGCCATACGCATTCCCTACATCTTCTGTCCCGCGCAGGATCGGATACGTCATGTGCATTTCCTGGGCAAATTTCTTCACGTCGTCCGTGTCACTCTCGTCGTCCATGGAAACCGCGACGACCTGCAAGCCCTGCGCTTCGTATTGCTTCTGTAGATCCACAATCCACGGAGTCTCGATCTTGCACGGCGCGCACCAGGTCGCCCAGAAGTTGATCAGCACCGCTTTCCCGTGCAGGTCGGAAAGCTTCAATGTCTTTCCATCCAAAGTCTTCAGCTCGAAATCCGGCGCCGGAGCCCCACGTAGCGCCCCAACGCCGCCGCTGTTCTTGGCGTTCGCACTCGGTTGCAGATGCCTCGCCGCAAAAATCATCAGCGTCACGCCCGCTAAAATCGCCACCAACACAAAAAAAGTTCGTTTCATAAGGAAAACTCCAGAATCACAAAGCAAACCGGTTCAAAAACGAAAAATAGCCGGAGATAATGCTGAATCGCCCCATCACCAGCAACAAGCCCAACACAATCAGTAGCCCACCACTCGCCACTTCCAGCATATGCATGTGCCTCTGGAAGCGCTTGTAAAACACCAAAAACCGCTCAATCCCCAGCGACGTCAGCAAGAACGGTACCGCCAGTCCCGCCGAGTAAATGGCCAGCAACCCCCCGCCCTTCCAGGCCGTGTCCTGCTCCGCGGCAAAGGTTAAAATGCTAGCGAGGTAGGGCCCGACGCAGGGAGTCCAGCCAAAGGCGAACGCAAATCCAATCACAAACGCGCCCCATGGAGACGCCCCCCCCTTGATTCCATGCAGACGCTTATCCGCGTATAAGGCATTGATGCGAAAAATGCCGGTCAGATGCAAACCGAAAATGATAATCACCACACCCGCTACGTGGGACAAGAACGCCTTGTGAGTTCCGAGCAGTTGCCCAATGCTGGAGGCGGCCAAACCCAGCGAGATAAAGACGGCGCTGAAACCCAGGATGAACATCATGGATTGCAGCATGACCCGGCGCATCAAGCGCACGTCCGGCGTTTTTAGTTCTTCGACGCCGACCCCGGAAATTAGCGAGACGTAGCCCGGGACGAGGGGCAAGACGCAAGGGGAAAGAAACGATGCGAGTCCAGCGCCAAAGGACGTGAGCGGTGTTGCAATCGGGCTAAGCATTTACGGGAAACTCCAAGACCTCATCATACGGCTTCAGCAGTAGCGAAAGGGAAGTGCTCTGGGGGCAGCTGCTATCAAAAGAGGGCCAGTCCATTCACTGCTTCCTGTGAGTGTGATTCCTGCCACTCATCGAAAGTTACACAATACAGACGGTTTCCGCCGTTGCAGGTTAGCGCGCAGCCGCCGCTTTGGGGATGGGTTTCCCCTCTGCTTCCTGTGGTGTCACACCTGGGAGGGTGCCCGCTTCGGTTTCTGCCGAAGGATCGCGGAAGACTTTCCGTAAGAATCCCAAAGGCATCGTTGCCGTAACCACGGTACGCTCTTTGTCTTGAGAGACTTGCAGGCTTTGGAAAAACGCCTTCACATCCACGTCCGGCCCCCCGGAAGGCGTCTCCGCCTCGGAAAAGCGAAACAGTGCCAAAAACGTATTTAATTTCTCGGTCAACTCGCGAGCCTCGTCGTTGTTCGCCGTAAACGCCTCCGCCCGCAGATGCACCGCCCGCAGCAACCGTGCCGACGCCACCACTACCGCCGGATGCTGCAAAAGCACCCCAGGCGCAATCGGCAACTGCGGCACCCCGCTATCAAGGCGGGACGACATCTTCGGATCCACGTGAGCAATCACCCAAGCCATGCTGGCGAAGGGCACCCGCTTGTAGTACGCCCGCAGAAAGCTAGGTCCGCCAAAGGGCGAAGCCCGCTTGCGTGACCGCACCACGACTCCCCGAATTACCTCTGCATCTTCGTGATTCGAAAGCGCCACCGTATCCGGCCCCAGAATCGCGGCGCGCAGGATGTGGTCCTCCATCGGAATATTGTAGATTTCCACGCCCTGCTCGGTGTCCGTTGATCGCGACAGACGGCGAAAATAGCTACCCAGCCGCGTGGCATCCATGCGCCCAACGAAAACTTCGGAATAGCGCGGCTCGGAACGAGAACCTGTCGTGGAAGCCGCTGGATAATGCACGGCAAACGCGGCCTGCTCCAGGTCGCGTTCAAAATCAATCCCAGTTTCCTGGATGAACTGTTCATACTCCGGGGAGCGCTTCACTTGCGGTAACCCAGTCAGGATCGTGGCCCGCCGTGCCCATTGCAGGTTCACATAGACAAAAGCATCCGCGCCGGGTAGCAGCCGCGCAGCCTCAGGAGGCGCAATCTTTCTCAACTGGACCACAACCGTAACGGTCACGGCCACCAGAAGGACGGAGAGAGCGAGTAAGCGAAAGCGTCGGAAACGCCACATGCGGAGACCGGATAAGATTGCGGGAAGCCTCAAACAGCGAGCGCCAACCCCACGATCCGAACCGGGAGGCTAAATCATACACCCGCCGCCTGTCTGGCGCGGGTGTCCTCGCCCGCGAACAGAGCCAAAAGGCTTCGACCAATCCGTCGGGGAAGTTGTTCTTCGTTCATGAGCGCTTCTCCTTAAAGTTAACGTTCTCAACGCCTTTTGCGAGGTGCGCGCCGACTAAATCTTAACTGCCAATCACTCGTTGTATCCGATTGAACGCTTTGAGCCTAATAGAAGATACTGCTGCCAGTGTCTGCAAAATCTTCTCTCCGGACCGGTTCCCGGCGCAAAATTGTGAAACGATTCCCCCTCCGCGTTGGTATGATGTGGCGTTTGAGAAGGGTACCCATGATGCTCCCCCTGAACCGATTCTCCGCCCTCACGTTCTCTCTGGTCACCGCCATATGCATCGTCTCCGCGGCGCAGTCACCTTCGGCGCTGGCGCAATCCCGGATTGCACTGGAAACGGTTGCCAACGTTCAACCGTTGAAGGATGGCATTCAGATTCAGGCTGGCTCCGGCCAACTTCGCATCACGGCCCTACGCGAAGACATCCTGCGCATCCGCGTCGCCCCCGGAGCCACGCTTCCGGAAGATGCCTCGTGGGCGGTACTTCCCGCCTCGCGCACCCACTCGGTTGAAGTGAAGCCCATGGATGCCCAGGCGCATCAAGACTCCACCGCCGTCGGCTTCCGCACCGCGGCCCTCGAGGTTCGGGTAGAACGCAATCCCCTGCGCCTGATTGTGAGCGATCTCTCCGGCAAAATCCTCTGCGCCGACGCTCTGGGCCAGCCTGCGGAATTCAGCCTCGGCGGTTTTTCCGTCCACAAGGAAATGGCTGTCGATGAGCACTTCTACGGACTTGGCGACAAAGCCGGATCGTTTGACCGCCGCGAACAGGCGTTTACGCTGTGGAACACCGATATCGGCCCACAAGAATCCACAGACCCCCTCTACAAGAGCATTCCGTTCTTTCTGGGCATCCGCGAAGGCCGCAGCTACGGACTTTTCCTCGACAACACCTGGCGCACCTGGTTCGACTTCGGCAAGGCATCCCGCACCGCCTATTCTTTTGGCTCCGAGGGTGGCCCGCTGGACTACTACCTCATCTATGGCCCCACTCCGAAGCATGTGGTGGAAGGCTACGCCTATCTCACCGGCACGCCGCCACTGCCTCCGCTCTGGTCGCTGGGCTTCCAGCAATCGCGCTACAGCTACACTCCGGAATCCCAAGTCCGCGAAGTCGCCGACCGCCTGCGCGCCGACAAGATTCCCTCCGACGTCATGTACATGGACATCGACTACCAATTCAAGAACCGCCCGTTTACCGTCGATCCGGGCCGATTTCCCAACTTTCCAGGCCTGGTTGCCGATCTCAAAAAGCAGCACTTCCACCTTGTGACCATCACCGATCTGCACATCGCTCACGTCGCCAACGAAAACTACATGCCCTATGACACGGGCCATGCCGGCGACAATTTCGTGAAAACCCCCGATGGCAGTGAGTTTGTTGGCATCGTCTGGCCCGGCCCAGCCGTTTTCCCCGACTTCACCCGCGCCAAAACTCGCGAGTGGTGGGGCGGCCTCTACAAACAGTTTGCTCAGGATGGCGTCGCCGGATTCTGGAACGATATGAACGAGCCTTCCGTTTTTGACGGACCCGCCAAGACCATGCCCCTCGATACCGTCCATCGCATCGACGAGCCGGGTTTCGCCCAGCGCACCGCTACGCACGCCGAAATCCACAACATTCTCGGAATGGAAAATCAGCGCGCCACCTACGACGGCCTTCTCAAGCTCCGTCCCGACGAGCGCCCCTTCGTTCTCACCCGCGCCACCTACGCTGGCGGCCAACGCTACGGCTTCACCTGGACCGGCGATAACTCCGCTACCTGGAATCACCTTCGTCTGGCCACACAGATGCTGCTCAACCTTGGCCTCAGCGGCGTCTCTTTTGTCGGTGACGACATCGGCGGGTTCAACGGCTCACCCCAACCTGATCTCCTGACCCGCTGGATCGAGGTTGGAGCCTTCAATCCCCTCTTCCGTGATCACACCACCAAAGGCTCGTTGCAGCAGGAAGTTTGGGTCCACGGCCCCCAGCACGAAGCCATCCGCCGCCGCTACATCGAAACCCGCTACCGCCTGCTGCCCTACATCTACACCCTGGCCGAAGAAGCCTCCCGCACAGGTGTCCCCCTGGTGCGTCCAATTTTCCTCGAGTTTCCCGAGATCACGCAGCCCGGCGCGCCCGGCTTCGACGGCCTCGATTCCGAATTCCTGCTCGGTCCCGACCTGCTCGTGGCCCCGCCGCCACTTCCGGAAATGCTCGACGACTACACGGTTTCCTACCCGAGCGGCCCGTGGTTCGACTTGTGGACCGGCAAGAAACTGCCGCCGCCTCCGACGCCGCCGTCGTTCGTCGAAATGGTCAAAGCCGGTCCAGACGCCAAATTCCCCGAACCTCCTAAAATCCACCCCACTCTAGAGACCCTGCCCGTTTACGTGCGCGGCGGCAGCATTCTGCCATTGCAGCCTCTAGTCCAGAGCACCGACGAAACTCCCAACGGCCCTCTCGAACTCCGCGTTTACCCCGGACCGCAATGCAACGGCTCGCTCTATCTCGATGACGGTCACACGTTCCGCTACCAGAAAGGAGAATTCTTGCGGCAGTCGTTTACCTGCCAGACCGACGGCAACTCCGTGATCGTAAAATTCGAAGCCCGCCAGGGAACGTATGCGCCGTGGTGGAAGGCGATTGAAGTTGTCATCTACGACTGGCCGTCAAGCCAAGCCGATGCCAGAATTTCCAAATCCTCAAAGCCTTTGAGGACGACCTACGATGCTTCCGCGCACGCTCTCCACATCATGATGCCGGATGTTCCAGGGAGCGAGGAACTCCGCGTTGGGGAAGAGAAACCGAACTAGCCTAGGTATCCGGCTTTTGGTAGAGTGTGCCTTCAGGCCCGCGTTGAGCGCGGTAAGCCCTGCGGCTTTAGCCGCCGCAGGTAAGGGGAAAGCGCTGCTACTTTGTCGCCTCCCCACTCTCCTTCAAATACGCCGCCTTCAGCACGCCCTTGCTCTTTGCAATCGGCAGCAGCGTCGGGTAAAACTGCACAAATGAATGCTCCACCGCAGCGTGTTCCTCGTGGCACGTGAAACAGGCGTTGCCCTTGTCGGCGGCCTTGGCAGTCTTGGCGTCGTTGTCGAAGCCAAAGTAAGCCCACGTGTCAGGGTTATGCTTGGAATCTTTTACCTCGACGGCCAAGCCCATTAAATCCGTCTGAAAATGCCCCGTCTTGTTGATGGAGCCTTTGCTCTGCGCCTCGCGCTCGTCGATCACAAACATGGTCTGTTCCGGCCACTTTCCAGTACTCACAAATTCCTGATACGCCCATCGCGGCACGAAGACATTGGTGAACATCTCATGGCTTCCCGGTTCCGGGCTGTAGTTCATGCCGTATCCGGCGGAGAGAAACTCCCAATCGCGATAGTCGGCAGGACGCAGCAGGTTGCCCTTTTCGTCATATTGCGGCTTCGGGGACTTGTCTTCCGCCAAGACAGAAATCGAAGCAGCGGGCGAAGCGGCCAGCCATGAGAGAGAGAGGATGAGGATCAGCGCAGCACTGAGTAGGGTAGGGCGGGGAAAGCGGTTCATGACAGCCTCCAAGTGGAACAAGCAGAATTGGACCGCCCTAGTATCAGTCAAACCCCTTGACAGTGCTAGCCCAGCCCCTGCACGGACCGGGCGATTCGCTGCATTTTTGCCCGTTCGGGACAGACGTAGAATACGATCTCCCTATGGATGCGCCCTCGATTCCGGCCCGCTCGCAGTGGCTCTGGAGCGCTTCGATCTGGCTAGCCTTCGGCCTGTTTGACGCAACGCAGACGGTCTTCGTTATGCGTTCGGAAGGCATGCACCACGCTTGGACGAAACTCTTCGTAACCATGGTCTTGGCCTGGATTCCGTGGGTCTTGGCCACGCCATTGGTTCTTCGCTTAGGGCACCGTTTTCCGCCGTTGAAATTCAGGCATTTCTCGACGTGGCTGGTTCATCTCGTGGCTGCCATCGCGGTCGGCCTCACCTTCACCGCCTGGATGACTTGCCTGGAACTGCTGATGAACCCCTATGCGGTTGCCTCGCCAAGGGGAACGTTCTTATCCATATGGCTGGACCGCTTCTATAACGGCCTGCTCGCCACCCTCCTGCTTTACGGCACCATCCTTATCGTCAACTATGTGCTGGAATCCCGAGAGCGCTTGGCGCAGCAGCAGACCGAAACGGCGCGCCTCAACGAGCAGCTCACGAAAGCTCAACTCAGCGCCCTGCGCCAGCAGATCGAGCCGCATTTTCTCTTCAATATGCTTAACGCCGTTTCAGGCCTGGTCCGCGAAGGCCGCAACGATGCCGCTGTCAGCATGATTGCAGGCCTCAGCGACTTTCTCCGCCGTGTTCTCGAAGACTCCTCGCGCCAGCAAGTGCCGCTGCAAGAAGAAATGGAGTTCACTCAAACCTATCTCAATATCCAAAAAGTCCGCCTTGCTGACCGTCTCCAACTTACGCGTGGACGTTCCGCCGGAACTCTATCTTGCTCAAGTTCCCAGCCTGATTCTGCAGCCGATGGTCGAAAACGCCGTCAAACACGGCATCGCCAAACGCGCCCAGGGAGGCTCAATCCGCATTGCGGCCACCCGCCAAAACGGTACGCTGACTCTTAGCGTTCGCAACGACGGCCCCAGCCTGACGCCGGATTGGGAAAGCACTCCGGGCATCGGCATTGCCAACGTCCGCACTCGACTGCAAAGCCTTTACGGTGAAGAGTTTACGTTGAACCTAAGGAATCAAGGCGCCGGTGGTGTGGAGGCGTCGGTTTCCCTGCCATTTGTTGTCGCTATCCTGCCCAAGTTGAGATGAAAATCCACGCCCTAGTGGTCGATGACGAGCCCTTAGCCCGCAGCAACCTGACCGTACTTTTACGGCAGGATCCGGAGATCGAGCTGGTCCAAGAATGCGGCTCTGGCACCGAGGCGCTCACGGAAA
This sequence comes from Acidobacteriaceae bacterium, assembly GCA_043746935.1. GTDB lineage: Bacteria > Acidobacteriota > Terriglobia > Terriglobales > Acidobacteriaceae > JANXUC01. The sequence continues at coordinate 13,290 of JAYTQD010000674.1, forward strand.
TTCGTGATTCCAAGCCCGATCTGGTCTTCCTCGACGTGCAAATGCCGGAATGCGATGGCTTCGATGTCCTCGAGATGCTAGGCCGAGATCTGCCTCCGGCGGTTGTCTTCGTCACCGCCTACGACCATTACGCCCTGCGTGCCTTTGAAGCCGGAGCGCTGGACTACCTGTTGAAGCCCTTCGACAACGCCAGATTCGAGCGAGCCTTGGGCCGGGCCAAGGAAAAAATTGCGCATAAAAAATCTGATCTAATTGAAAACGAACCACTTAACGGTGTCTCGCCAAACTGGTTGAGCGCCTGATCGTCAAGCGCCCCGGCCAAGTGCTGTTTTTAAAGCCCTCTGAAATTGACTGGATCGAGGCCGCCGATTACTACGCCTGCTTGCACGTGGGTCCAAAAAACCATCTTCTGCGCCGCAGCATGGCGGACCTCGAGCAAGAGCTAGATCCAGCCGCATTTTGCCGCATTCACCGCTCGACCATCGTGAATCTGGACCAAGTGAAAGGCCTAAAACTTAGCGAGGACGGCGAATACGACGTCCGCCTGGACACTGGAACCACCCTCCGCCTAAGTCGCAGCTACCGCAAGCAGCTTCAGACTCGCCTGGGTCTGAGCGGCGTCCAGAGCTCCGACGGAACGCGATAACTCCGAAAACCAGTATTCACTTTCTGCATAACTCGACCGCAACTTATGCAGAAACTGCATAAGGCTTGGGCCACTCGACTCCGAGAGGTCGAGGAGTGACTGCCATCACAGTTGACTGTGACGCCGCTTACCACGGCGCGGAATTGACAAGCGCATCCTCATTGAAGACTGCGTCCCGTACGGTCGCGGAATTTCCGGGTGGAGATGTGATTCGATGAAAACAATTCGCCGAGCGGCTCTCGTAGCAATTTTTGTGGGCACGCTTTTCGCTGCGAACATGGCACTAGCAGGGGAAGTAAGCGGAAAAATAGTTGGGGCGGGATTGAAGTCAGTCGAAAATATTGCTATCTATGCTGTCCGCACCAGTGCTGTTCCAGGCAAGAAATTCGACTCGCCAGCGCAGCATGTATCGGTCGACGAGCGAAACTTGAAGTTCGTCCCACACACCACGCTGATCTTGCAAGGAACCACGGTAGATTTTCTGAACAGCGACCAGATCGCCCACAATGTCTATTGGCCATCGATCAGCGGCAATCGGAAGCTCCGGCATAGTTTGACGATTGTATCGCCGGGCCAAAAAAAGTCGTTCCAATTCGATGTCCCTGGTACGGTGCAGCTCCTCTGCAATTTGCACCCAGATATGCTGGGCTACGTTGTCGTCGTTCCCACGCCGTACTTCGCCTTGACCAGCCATGACGGCACATTCACGATCAAGAATGTTCCGCCGGGAGCCTACACTCTGCAAACCTGGAGCGAAGACGGCAAACCCACCACGCAGACGATCACGGTGACGGATGCCGCGATGACTGTCGAGCTAACCGTGAAGAAGTAGAGAACTTCCCCAAGGAAGGACAGCACCCACGATGCTGCTCACCAAACCGATGAACTGGATCCTGGTAGTAGTCGCACTGGCGTCTTCGCTGCTGGGTCAGGCGGTCAGGACTGGAGATATTTCAGTCACGCCCGTGCAAGGCGAAAGCTGGATCCGTCACGTCCGGACTTCGTTCAACGAAAGCAGCATGGGCAAGACCTGGGTGTTAGGGCCAGCACCGCCCGGACCGGGAGAGGCAGCTTCTTCCTGGCAACTGAAGCTATCACCCGCCTACGCCACGCAAATCGTTACGCTCCATGGTTCGGATCTCTATCGCCTGAGTTGCCGGGGATGCCACGGTCCGATCGGCCACGGCTCACCCCCGGAAATTAATTCCGTCGTCGGTCCGGTTCAGGCAACCTCGGTCAAAGCGACTATGGATCGAATGAAGAAAACTGGAATGGAAATGAGCCGGTCCGACGTATCCGTCATGGCCAAGGAATCCAAGGTTCTTTTGCTGCAGCGGCTTCACAAAGGTGGGCAACACATGTTGCCACCCACCTTGAGCGAGGCCGAGATCCCCCCGCTCGTCGCCTACCTCGAACAACTTTCTGACGTCCCGGGTGCGGAAAAAAATCAGACAGCTGTCAAGGAATCGTCCCACCGCATTGGCGAGCACATCGTAAAATCCGCTTGCCACGTCTGCCATAGCGCGACCGGGCCAAACCCCGACCCGCAGCAGATTTTGGAAGGGGCGATTCCACCGCTCTCCGCCCTTACGACCCGGGTGAGCCTCCCCGAATTCGTCAGAAAAGTCACTAGCGGGGCACCCATCCTTATGGGCATGCCACCCACACCCTACAGGGGCAGGATGCCCGTTTTCGGCTACCTTAGCCAGGACGAGGCCGCGGCAGCCTACCTTTACTTGATACTTTACCCGCCACGCCCATAGAGCTAACTCCAACCAGGCCTTCGGCGAGCCGGAAATGGCCCCCGAGAATCCCGGACAAGTGTCCAAAAATTTATGCAATCCAAAGATTTATGGGATACCAGAGGTATCGAAGGCGAAAACACCCTGCCACCCTTGCACGTCGCGGGCCGCTGTGATAACTTTAAAAATTGTCCCGGGCATCCGGAAGCTGAAGGGACGTGGTGCGTTTACCCGCGCCAGGGCGATCTGGCAGGCTGGCGTAGCTCAGCTGGTAGAGCATCTGATTTGTAATCAGAGGGTCAGGGGTTCAAATCCCTTCGCCAGCTCCATATTTCACCGGTAGGGGAACTTAGAGTCGCGGCCCACGCGCACGGCAATCTTGGAACAGGTGGCAATGAAATTTCCAAGGGCGAGTGCAGTGCGTTGGTGCGTGCCTGAGGGTTTTTGTTGTGTGGCGTGTTTGTGAAAGACAAGCTTTGCAGCGGATTTTTCGCACAGGTGGCCGAGTGGTTAAAGGCAGCAGACTGTAAATCTGCCGCTCTTAAGAGCTACGGAGGTTCGAATCCTCCCCTGTGCACCATAGTTGAGGTTTGTGTTTATGAGGAGCAAGCGGGCGTGAGCCGTTTCCTTCTCGCGATGCTTTTATTCGTTGTGCTGGCGGTTGCGGCGTGGCGGACGTTGACGGATGGAACGACTCGCGCGGTAACGCTGGCGGTAATTGCGAGTTTTGCGGTGCGAACGTATTTGCAGTATCGGGGCAGCGGTGGGAAGTAAAAGGCGGGAGTAACTCAGTGGTAGAGTCACAGCCTTCCAAGCTGTTGGTCGCGGGTTCGATCCCCGTCTCCCGCTCCAGATTTTGGATGCAGCGATTTTGGGTTTTAGAAGTTTAGAAGCAGCGGCCGATTGAGAACGACGGGCCGGGATGTTGTGAGCCGATGTAGCTCAGTTGGTAGAGCACTCCCTTGGTAAGGGAGAGGTCACCAGTTCAATCCTGGTCATCGGCTCCAGAAAATTAAGGGTTACAAGGGCGAACGTGGTTTTCGAAAAAGCGGAAATTAAAGTCGAGAAGGAAAAGGAATTCAGCGAGCTGCGGGCGGTAATTGCGCGCGCGTTTGCCAACTCGACGGAAAAATTTCTGCACCAGGTGCAACGCAAGGGTCTGCGAATTCGCCGCTTCGAAGAGATTTTGGCGGCAAGAGTATTTGAAGCAATCGACGCAACGCTTTTGAAGTCAAAGGTGGCGGCGAAGGGTTTGTATGACGCGCTGCCGCTTCCGGATCAGGGGCAGATGCGCGAGTTTTATTTGTCGGAGCTGGAACAGATCAGCGTGCCCCTGCGGCATAAGTTCCATAAGCTTTATCAGTACTACTGAAGTGAATTTGTAATTTGTGATTTGGTAATTTTGCAATTTGCAAACCGCAGTCAAATTACAAATTTACCAAATTGCAAAATTGCTAAATTTTAGGTGAGGAAGCGCAATCATGGCGAAAGAGAAATTTGACCGTAATAAGCCGCACGTGAACGTGGGGACGATTGGGCACATCGATCACGGCAAGACGACTTTGACGGCGGCGATC
>JAYTQD010000675.1:0-2582 GCA_043746935.1 Acidobacteriaceae bacterium
TTCAACCGGACCCATTGCGGCGTGCCGTCATTTGCCCCGCCATTTCATTCTGGGTCAAATGCCAGCCCACCACAACGGGCCGGTTAACTAAACGTTAGGGCGCACAAACACAGCGCGCTCACTCGTCCGCGAAAAACGCGACTGGTCCCGCCCGAGCGGAGTAGGATTAAAGTGTTCATTGACTTGTGAACGGCAACCCACGAGGAGACGAGGATGTCAGAGAGAATGGTTATTCCGGTGGTTGTGCATCACCACTCCACAACAGAAGTCGATGCAGGCGGTACCGCGTCAGTTAGCAAACGAGTGCGCGAAGCCGCATCGGAAAGTGTGAAAAGCCTGGCGTTCGACTCCGATGCCCTCGATGCCGCCATCGAGGCCGCCACCGCAATCCTTAGCCGGGCAACTTCCGCCGCGTCGCGACTACCTAGCATTGAAGTCGACACAATGTCGATCCATATCGGGATCACAGCGAGCGGAAGCGTAGGACTTCTGGGAACTGGCGCCGAAGTCGAGGCGGATGCGTCATTTGAGATCACCTTCAAGATCAAGAGGGATTAGTCAATCAGTCCACCTAGTGGCGTCTACTGACACTGCCATTGCTTACTTGCAAGGAGACCCCTGATGTCGCATTCGTTCAATCCTGCTCGTTTCATTGTCGGGTTTCGCGACTGGTTTAATCTCGACAGCTATCGCTCCCACAAGTGGTCGTCACCTGAGGAGATGGCAACATCAGCATTGCGCCGCGCACCGGGGTTTGAATATGTAGTAGAAAAATTTCAACTACTTAATGCCGTTCTCGTTCAAATCAATCCCGGGGAGATTGATCAGTTTACTGCACGAGTGCGACGCTCGGACGAGGTTGAGTACTGCGAGAACGACTTCCACCTGGAGATCTGTTCTTATACAGATCTACTGCATAGATCACATTTGCAGGGTGTTCCACAGGATCGGGCGCTGTCCACCCACCGATCTCGCCATGTGGCAATTGCTTCCGGGGTCGGTTCAACTGTCGCGCTCATCGATACCGGACTCTCTCCGCACCCCTATCTCCCAGCGCTCTCCTTCCAAGAAGCGTCGGCGAAGTCATTGACCAGGCACAAATCAGTTCGTACGCCCGCCACCGAAGCATTCATTGCCGCCGCGGTACAACTTGAACGACAATATGGGAACCCGTTCACTGACGCGACAGACAGGCAAGCCTTCAATTCCCAGTTCTTGGCGGAGCTCGGGATATTCACTGATTCGAGGTGGGCCGAATGGGAGGCTGAGCTTCAAACCTGGATTGGGCAGAAGCGTCGCCCGCCAGCGCCAGGGGTCCCGCAAGATCGCGCAATGCTCGGGTCCATGCGCGTGATAAGCCCTCACTCTTGGAACTTCGTTGAGAACACTCCGAACATCCTAGACCGAGATGGACACGGTACTGCCATGGCGGGCTGTATTGCGGCGCTACCACCTATTTCAACAGGGATTCTCCCTACCATATCCCCGGTGCTGAGTACAGATCCGCAACTCTCCTCTGAGCCATATGCTAAGCACTTAAGCGCCCTTGAGCAAGACGTAGTGGGCCTCGCGCCATATGCAGAGCTATTGGTGCTGAAGTGTTTGGAAACACAGAGGGCCGATGACAGCACCCTTTCGAAGCTGCTAAAAGCTCTGGCTTATTGTCTCACGCTTCGACCAGACTGTATTTACATTGGCTTCGCATTAAAGAATCAGCCACAGACACCGCTGATGTCGCTGACTCGTACAACGGCGCAGGTTACCGCCGCAGGCATTGCCATCGTTGCTCCTGCTGGAAATGAAGGAAAAGCTGGACTTCGGGCTCCTGCAGGCTGCCCCGGGGTACTGTCCATTTCAGCCGCCGAAATTGAAAAAGGTACCGGCCGGGTTGTCCGATCTCAGTTCAGCTCCTTTGCTGATGTCTCGAATCAAGAGGAGATTGCTTTCTGCGCGCAAGGCGGGGAAGATGAGTCACCGATGCTGACCCTCTCGACGGACTTTGGCTTCTCATATGAGCGCGGAACATCGATCTCTGCGGCTGTTGTCACGGCAATTGTCGCTAATACGGCGGCGGCTCACTATCGAGCTACAACGGAACAACTTTATCGCTCACAAGTAAATGCACATGGCCTGATCGCTCCGCTCAAGATTCGACAGATGATCGACAAATGGCAGCCGAGCGCTACGGATGCAGCCACGGTATTTGCTGATGTGAAAGCTTCAGTCCTATTCGCCGCGCCCCCAAGCATCAGTCCGAAATGCGACCCAGAACTCGGCCTAGGACTCCCGCGAATTTAGATGTACGTGTTGCTGTACTCGAAGCCGATGCTCGGCGCATTCAGTGTGCGCCCTAACCCGTCGTTCAACCGGACGCATTGCGGCATGCCGGCATTTTCCCCGCCATTTCATTCTGGGGCAAATGCCGTCATGCCGCAATGCGCCGGTTAACTCCAACGTTAGGCCTCACATTTTAAAAGCCGTGTCCCGTTGTTCGCCAAAAATCAAAAGCATCGGTGCCGCGTTGCCGGTGCGACGGTGCCGACCACCAAAGTTCCACGCTTCAAAAGCATGCAAAAGCATGC
>JAYTQD010000676.1:0-2579 GCA_043746935.1 Acidobacteriaceae bacterium
TCCGGAGGCCGGTACTTACGCGTAGTCTATGTCCCAGATTCGGAGCCCCAAAGCGTGTTCGTGATCACGGCTTATGCGCTACAAGGCAAACCACTATTGGCTTATCGCAGACGACACCGGCGGAAGACGCAATGAAACAGTCAAAATATCCGAAGGGTTGGAATCAAGAACGGGTGCAGCAGGTCATTGCTCACTACGAAGCCCAGTCGGAAGAAGAGATGGTCGCGGAAGACGAGGCCGCTTTAGATCCAGCACACGCTACGGTCATGGAAGTCCCGCCTGATCTCGTGCCAGCGGTGCGCCAACTCATCGCCAAACATAGGATTGTACGAGGCGACACCTAACCAGCCAGTGGAGCGGACGCCTCCGCGCTGCGCGCTTCGGCGCCGCTCACCGGCGCGTTGGGCGTCATGGTTCGCGTTCGGAAGTGCGGAAATGCCCTCTATTCTTCGTGGCGCGAATCTAATCAAATGGGCGAGTCACAATTAGAAGATTCCTATTGCCCCGAATGAATTTAGAACAGGCGTACTACATCAGCCAACTTATCTCCACCGTCGCGCTGGTGTTTTCTGTCGTCTATTTAGGGCGGCAAACACACCTAGCGGCACGAAGCAATTACGCGCAGATGCATCAGGCGCGAAGTCAACAGCTTCACGAAGCAACCCTGTTGCTTACCGATCCGGAGTTAGGCCCGCTGATCAAGGCTGGGCTGCACGGCGACACAGATCTAAATGATGCCCAAGTAAGACGATTTTATTTTTTTGGGGCGACGCAGTTGCGCATCCAAGAAGAAATATTCCGCCAATGGAAAGAAGGAACCATCGGCCCCGACCGATGGCGAACCACCGAACGAATGGTTAAGGGTATGCTCACTGCACCAGGATATCGGTCATGCTTTTGGATGCTGAGAAGTGGACTCGATGTCGAATTCGTGGAATTACTCGACCAAATGATCAACGACTCCGGACCGGCGACTGACTACGATTTGGAGGAAGACTGGCGCGCTGGTGTTGACCGGGCGCGAGCACTCAAGAATGAGCCGCAGGCATGACGCCCAACCAGCCAATGGAGCGGACGCCTTCGCGCTAAGCGCTCCGGCGCCGCTCATCGGCGCGTTAGGTCTCACAAGGAGCCATATGCCAGTCCCACCCGGTACAACGACCACATCTGGCGTATTCGTCGCCGACAACTTCCGTGACAACTTGATTGTTGACCGGTACGACCCAGTTTTTGTCGGCATGCGCGCATCCAAGCTGCGCCACATGCGAAGCGCGAATAGCGAAGACGTCGTTTCCTGGAATGTCTTTCGAACGCTGCGTCAGATAAGCCCTGCGCTCTGGGTTCCGAGATTGATGTCATCGGCGGTCGGCCAGTCGCCCTCCGATGACCTAGAATCTACCACTACAGAATTGTGGGTGAACGCGGCCCCGCCGCCGGCGTTACTCCGAGACGGAGATGAAGGAATCTCTGAGATCGACATTGTTCTAGAAAATCCGCATTGGGTGTTCTTTATAGAGGCAAAACTAACTAGCGACATATCAACAGGAACAACCACCCGACCAGAACGAGATCAGATTCTCAGAAACATTGATGTCGGGTCATTCTACGCGGGCGTTCGCGACTTTTACTTTGCCCTGCTAGTACGAGATTACGAGCGTTCCCCAAAAGGCGTAGCAATGATTCGGGAGTATGCTGATCACTCGAAGCTACAGGCACGCTTGCCTCATCGCGCGGATGGCCTCGCTAATGTTCGCGCTACGGGTTTGCTGACGTGGTCGCACCTCGCGACCGTACTCGAATCGTTGTCCGAATCCGGGTCATCCTTGGACACGCAGTGCTCGGCACGCTGCCTAGAATGGCTTCAAGACCATGGAATTCACCCGCAACAAAGTGAGACCTAACCAGCCAATGGAGCGGACGCCTCCGTGCTGCGCACTCCGGCGCCGCTCATCGGCGCGTTGGGCGTCATGAAGATCTGTACCGGAATTGTTGGAATCTTCTTGGTCTCAATTGGCGCTCACGCCGCAGATCAAGAGGGATTGGTCGTCGCATCTGCCGTCGCCACGTTAGTAGCTCCAATCATAAATGCCGCAGCTAATGTCGCAGACCGGGATACCGAGGAGCCTAGAAATAAATTGGAAGATGCGCTAGGAGAGGTGCTGAACAAGCCGGCACCGGAATCCGATGAAGCTTTAGCAATTCTGTTGCCGATAGACATTGGCGCCCACGGTCGCGAAGACGTCACCTGCGAGATTATCGATCGCGGGCAGAGAATTCTCCCTTACCTAAAGAAATATCTGGCGGCGTATACGATCGTGCCAGGAGCAACAATAGATCAGGTACTGTTCGACAGAACCCAATATCATTTGTTAATCGCACGCATTGGACGACATGAGCAATGCGCAAGAGAATAATGATGCCGCCCAACCAGCCAATGGAGCGGACGCCTCCGCGCTGCGCGCTCCGGCGCCGCTCATCGGCACGTTAGATGTCAGCGGGTTGCAAACCAAGTTGGCTCACGGTAACCGACATTCGATTGGACAAGCCGCAGGTCGGCATCGCTCCTTCGCGCGAGTTCT
>JAYTQD010000677.1:0-2573 GCA_043746935.1 Acidobacteriaceae bacterium
CGCGCCCTGCCCTATGCCGTGCCGTATGACGGCCGCGAAGTGCTGCTGCACTGGGCCAACAAAGACCAGTACTACATCAAGAGCAGCGAAGCCTTCAGCCACTACGCATTCGACCTGACCGAAGCGCTGCGCCAGGAGACCGCGCGCCAGAAAAACGCGCCCGGCTTCGGCTTCGACTTCGGCCCCGACACCAACGCCACGCCACTGAAGGTGCTAATGCGCCTGGCCGCCGCCGCCGAAGGCGAGCACGGCAATGTGAAGGACAACCAGGACCGCTTTTTCGTGATCCATCCGCCTGCACCGGTGCTGCTGGAGGCCAACCGCCATGGCGCGATGGAACTGGTGATCCAGTTTGAATATCGGCCCGACCCCGACAAGGCCGGCCAGGCCGGCACCTGGCAGCAGAAGCGGCTGGTCGAGGCCGAGCAGGCCGTGCTGCAGGCGCTGGCCGCGCTGCCGCAGGCCGAGGTCAGGCCCTTTGAGCGCGGGCTCGCGGCCCTGTCGCCCACAGAGAAGCGGCCTGAGCGCACACAGCTGGCCAAATACATCGGCCAGTTTGCCGACCGCAACACCATGGATTACTTCATCCACAAGGACCTGGGTGGTTTTCTGCGGCGCGAACTTGATTTTTATATCAAGAACGAGATCATGCGGCTGGACGACATCGAATCGGCCGAAGCGCCCCGGGTGGAAGCGTATTTGAGCAAACTGCGGGTGCTGCGCGGGATCGCAAAGCGAATCATCGAATTCCTGGCGCAGCTGGAGAATTTTCAGAAGAAGTTGTGGTTGAAGAAGAAGTTTGTCGTCGAGACAAATTATTGTATTTCACTAGATCGGGTTGCTGAAGACCTCTATCCAGAAATTGGAGCGAATGATTCACAACGGAATGAGTGGGCAGTACTTTTTGCGATTGACAAGATCGTGGGCGACATGGCAAGCCCGGGATACACCGCACCCCTTTCTGTCGAGTTCCTGACAGCAAATAAGTCTCTGATACTTGACACCAAGCATTTCCCCAGCAGGTTCAAGGAAAAATTGCTGTCAACACAATCCGGTTTGGATGAATCTCTAGGCGGCTTGTTGATGCACTCCGCCAATGCTCACGCCTTGCGCCTGATATCAGCAAAGTACAAAGACAAGTTCGACACTGTGTACATAGATCCTCCCTACAACACGTCCGAGAACGCATTTCTGTACAAGAACCTATACAAGCACTCATCCTGGGCCACGATGTTGGCCGAAGGCATTGATCTCTCTAAGAATGTCATTTCTGGTAGCGGCGCAATTCTAGCCGCGATTGATGATACTGAGTACTCAACGCTAAAGGCCGTACTTGAAAACACCTATGGGGCCGAAAACTATATTGGCACATTAGCCATCGAGGTCAACCCTGCCGGCCAAAATATCCGACCGAATGCTCCGGCACGAAGCCATGACTACTGCCACATTTATGCCAGGAACTCAGACGATACTTTCTTTAATTTGAGGGAGCTGACGCCAGACGAAGTGGCGTCATACGATCAAACCGACAAGAAAGGGAAGTTTTATTGGGACAATCTACGTCGACGGGGCGGAAATTCCCGGCCTTCTGACAGAAGGAAACAATGGTTTCCTTTGTATGTCAATTTTCCCAGCGTGCGCGTCCCGGCTATGGAATGGATAGAGGAGGATAAGTCCTACAACATCCTGGACTCTCTCGGCCCGAACGAGATCGAGGCCTGGCCAATCGACCCAAGGGGTGAACATAGAATATGGCGAACGAATCCTGCAGGAGCGCGCAAGCGAATAAAGGATGGTGACATATCGGTTTTGGTGAAAGCTGGGCGCCACGAGGTATCGCTGAAGTCTCGCATGCCAACTGGGAAGAAGCCGAAGACGCTTTGGCATGAATCAAAATACTCGGCAACAACCCACGGCAGCAAGCTCTTGATCGATATTCTCGGAGCCGGCAATATGTTCAGCTATCCAAAATCTCTTCATTTGGTATCTGATTGCATTTCGGCTTGGCTACCCTCCGATGGCGCCGTACTGGATTTTTTTGGTGGCTCCGGCACAACTGCTCATGCGGCAATTTCTCTAAATCGAGAGGATGAAGGCTCCAGATTCTTTGCGCTTGCTGAAATGGGAGAATATTTCAATAACACCACTATTCCGCGAACGAAGAAGGCACTTTACAGTTCCTCCTGGAAGGATGGGTTTCCAAAATTTCGTGACGGCATCTCTTGTGCCTTCAAGTACTTGCGACTTGAATCTTTCGAGGACGCGCTGAACAACCTTGATCTACCCAAGGATTCAATCCTCAATCAACCGGAAATCAGTGATACAAAAGATCTCCTTCGGGATTACGCTCTCCGCTACTGGCTCAATTTCGAAACCGCCAACAGCCCCAGCCTGCTGAACGTCCGTGAGTTTGCCGACCCCACCGCCTACAAGCTCAAAATCAAGCAACCCGGCTCGGCCGTGCAGGTGGCGCAGGCCGTCGATCTGGTGGAGACCTTCAACTGGCTGATCGGCCTGCACGTGGCGCTGCTGGACCGGCCGCGCACCTATGCCGTTACCTTCGAGCGCCAGCC
>JAYTQD010000678.1:0-2573 GCA_043746935.1 Acidobacteriaceae bacterium
TTGGTTGCAACGCCAAGACCTCCGCCGACACGTGGTATCTTGTTACGGATGGGTGTGTTGACTGGGTAAAGGTTCTTCGCCGGGGCTTGCAAGTCATAAGCGACAAGGCCAGTGCCGGTGCTGATAGTCTTTGCGATGTCGTCATTTGGAGCGCCCAGAGCGCTTTTCATCATATCGAGTGTTTGCTGTGTTTGGTTCATTGGTCAAGCCTCCAATAATGGATAATGAAAAATATTTAGCCATGCTGATGCATGGTCAGTAATGGTTTATAAATGGCATCAACGATGTGTTCGGATGCCTCCCGATTGATACGCTTTTCGAATTTCAGCCAGTGCACGTTCTTCAGGCGTGGCCTTGTCGTTCATCATGGTGGACTCCTTTTTTTCAACTTCTCCACCCACGTCCTGCCCCTTTTCGATTACTTTCAGCAATGCCCTCCCTGGCGCTGGCTGTGCTTCAAGCTCCTTGACGCGCTTTTGCAAGTCGTCGCGCTCGCCCGTCAACGTGGTGATTTCTGTCTTAACCAGATCAAGCTCGTCGGCGAGCTTCCTGAGTGCGTCAGGGTCGCTGTCAGCGTTCTTCTGGACATCGCCTGACGCGTCGGACTTATCGGCCAGAGCCTCGGCAGCTTCCTCCTTGACCATCGCGGCCAACAGCTTCAAACCGGACGCAAGCCATGCTTTAATTTTTCCGGGAAGCGCGGAATCGTCGCCTTCATATTCGGCTTCCCACGCCGTATCTTCGGCAAGGTATTGGACGTCTGCCAAGAGGGAAGCAAAGCGAGCAACGCCGTAAAGCCCCTTTTCTATCTCTCCGTCCGTGCTGGATTTCTCAGTACCTGCATCGCCAGCCACATCGGTACCGGCGTCGTCCGGCTGATCATTTGTCGCCAGCTCAATCAGTCGTTCCGGGGTGATTTCGCCTTTGTTCAGCATTTCGGCCAGCACATCGATGGCGGCTGGTTCGTCGTCAGGCGTTTCTACTTTGTAGCAGCTGAAAACCGCTTCTGGATTGGCAGGGCGATCAACGAGGCTGACTTCGACCAGCGTCAACCCTTTGATAATTGATTTGTTCATTTCGTCGCGCGCTGTAACCTTGCCACCAATACTGAAGCCCTTGTAGACGCCAGTTTCGATCTTCTTGACGGCAATCGGATCGACAACATGCGCGCCAAAATAAGTGCGACCGTCGTCCCCGACATTAGCTTCGATAGCTGTTCCGGCAGCAAGCGGCTGGTGCATTTCTCGCACCGCCCCGAACTTCATGTAATCCGGCAGCGCGGCCTTCATGGCGTCTGCCGTGATGGTCTCGCCATCAGAATCGACCGCTTCGCTGCTGGCATAGCCCCAAACCTTGATAGTCCCATCGTACTGTTTCTCAGTCTTGCTGATTTCTGCATAAATTTTCATGGTTGGTTGCCCTTGATTTCCTCCCCGGCTGGGGCGGTGGGTTGCTGGGTGGTCTGCGCCAAACTAGCGCGCTGCTCTGTGGTTAAAGGTTCGCGGCCAAGATCGGCCCGGACTTCATCGGGGTGCAGCACCTTGGCGACGACGTAAATTTGATTGATCTTCGCTTGCGTCAAGGGATCGACTGCATCTTCTTCGATCCAGGCGAACTCAATATCTTGGGCTTTGAAGTAGCGCTGAATAATCAGATCGATCAGCCCTTTGACCCAATCTTGCATCGGGGCGAGGCCTTCAGAGATTGACTGGTTCCGGGCCGTTTCCGCCGTGCTTCGGTTAACTTGCTTGATGAACGGCGTCGGCTCAATGCTGAACGCGAAGCAGACGATCCGGGCAAGCCATTCGTCGTATTCGTCTTTCAGCACGCCTTCCTTGGTTGGCCGGTAAGTCACGCCGTCAGGAATGAATTTCAGGTGCCGCCGTGCCGCCGTATCGCCTTCTAGTAGGCTGTCCCAGTACTCCTGGAACTGCCTGATCTGCTCGGGTTGCCATTCGGCGGGAACGCTTGCCAGCGCCTCAGGAACGTTGCCCTCGGTGTAAAACTGCAATTGATGCACCTGCCGACGGATGGCGATATTAACCGTGACGATGATCTGCTCGACCGGGCTGTAACCGTAGACCTTATGGGTGCGCAGATTGCGGGGACGGTAAATCAGTTCTTCGCGGGTGTAATCGACCGCTGGCATTCCTTTCAGTATCTGCTGATAGGCAGGGTCAGGCGGCAGCGGTGTACGGCCTGTAGCGTCCAGCACGCGCTTGATAGTCGCTCCATCGACCGGCTCAATGGCATAGAGTCCACCGCCCAGCGTCAGGCGCGGGTACGCCGTCGGAGCGTCGATGACAAGCAAATCCTCTATCAGCATCCGCAGCCATTCATCCCACGTATGTTCGCGATCGGGCATGTTGAAGAAGGCTTCGATCTCGGCGCAACGCTTGTCTGGCTGAGTTTTTTTGTCCTTCGGCTTTATCTGCCAGCGCAACTTAGACATCTGATCTTTGCGCGTTTCGATAACCAGCCGCAGCAGGTCGTAGCTTTCAGCCAGCGCGCGCATCTGCGGGAACGTGACCGCTTCGCCTTCGCGTGGCCGCACTCGAGCATTCGACATAACC
>JAYTQD010000679.1:0-17174 GCA_043746935.1 Acidobacteriaceae bacterium
AGCTTCATAAGTGCCTCCAAAATACTTGGGAATATCGGGAAATCGATACAGCGCTGTCTGCCCGTGTCAGGTTAGCCTTCCATTGTAATATGGCCGGAGTTTGAACAGGTGTTCAGGGCTGTGTAAGTGAGGGTTGCTCTATTTTTGTGGCAACAGGTTCTTAAGAAGCGCTCGCTGCTGCACGATCAACCCTTCCACGCCCTTGCGGGCTATGGCGATCATCTTGAGCAACTGTTGTTCTTCGTAGGGGTCTTGCTCCGCCGTCGCCTGGACTTCAACCAATTTACCTGCGCCGGTCATGACGAAGTTCATGTCGGTATCGGCACGAGAGTCTTCTTCGTAGCAAAGGTCGAGCAGGATGGCTCCATCGACGATGCCAACGCTCGTGGCTGCGACAAAGTCGCGTAATGGTGCGGCTTTCAGCGTGCCGGCATCGACGAGTTTCTGCATCGCCAATCCGACCGCCACAAATGCACCGGTGATGGACGCCGTGCGAGTCCCGCCATCGGCCTGAATCACATCGCAGTCGACAAAGAGAGTCCGCTCACCTAGCTTCGAGAGATCGGTGATCGCGCGCAGCGAGCGCCCAATCAGCCGCTGAATCTCCTGCGAGCGCCCACTCGGACGGCCCTTGGTGGATTCACGTGGGGTCCTCGTCAAGGTGGACCGCGGCAGCATCGCATATTCGCTGGTAATCCAGCCCTTGCCGCGTCCGCTCATGAACTTGGGTACGGATTCTTCCACGCTTGCCGTGCAAATCACGCGCGTGTTGCCCACCTCAATCAGGACTGAGCCTTCGGCGGTGGAAATGAAATCGGGAATAATGTTGACCGGGCGCATTTGCTCCGGCGTGCGGTTATCAGATCGATAAACCATAAGGTGAGATTGTAGCAGCGGCTCTGGCGAAAGCCATGAAGTTCACCACGGAGACACTGAGACACGGAGAAAGCGGGAATAAGATCAAGAAATTCTGGAATTTATAATTTCTGTAAAAAGAACAGGCAGCGCCTTCGGGAGGCTCGGGCTTCCTCAGTGTCTCCGTGGCGAGATTTCTCAGTTGACGGTCTTGAGCTGATCAGCCAGTTGTTGCACGTTGGCCGTATCAAACAGATTCGAGAGGTCGGCGTGTCCGGCCAGTGTTTCGCGTTCCTTGCCGTCGACCAGAATCTTCACGCGATTGATGCCCGGGACATTGGCCGACAGTGTCTGCACCAGCGACAACACGGTCAGCTCTTCGACCAAAATTCCGGAGCGATGCCCATTGGCCAGGGCCGCGTTGGTGTCAATCACGGCCATGCCAGGATCGACCAAATAGACATTCCGGATTTCCGATCCGGCAGGAAGCGGATGCGAAGAATCTTCCTCGAGATAACGAGCCAGCAAAGCTTGCAGGACTTCTTGCGCGCGTTCCTGCCGCCCTTGCGGCAACGGGATGGAAGCGCCACGCGCCACCAGAATTCCGGGATCGTCGTAGGCCACATAGAGCGTCACTTGCTCCTTGGGACCCGTCGAAGGCGGCGCAACGTGCGCAGGTTCCACAGCGCGCGGCGCATGTGCGGCATGGCGTTTCAGCCGCCACATGTACCCGCTCATGCCCAATACAGCAGTCAGCAACACGGCAACGCCAATCTTGAGGTGGCGCGGAATCATCGTCCAGCCTCCAGTTGCGCTCGTACGATCAAGATGCCGTCCGCTACGCCAGCTGCGACGGATTGTTGATAGCTCGGAGCCACCAAGTCGGCGAGATCCTCATCCGGCGATGCCACTTCAATCGCCAGCGCTGCCGCCACCACATTATTCAACGGACGCAGCGGCGCGGACAGAACTCGAGCCGGGATGTCGTGTTTCCTAAGTTCCGCCGCCACGCTAGATGCGGCAACGACCGCGGTTCGAACGTAGGGTGCTTGCGCTGCCTCCCACGGCTGGAATGCACCGACGGCGTTGCCGCTGTAGGGCATTAGCGAAGTGTAAACGCGCACTCCCTGGCCCTGCGATGCCGCGTGGAGCGCAATGTAAATCGCCGGATGCGCCGAATTCGCCAGCGACGCGCGCTGATCCAGCGAAAGCGTGGCGTCGGCATCGCGCAGGATCAGCGCGGAAATGCCTCGGGTTTGCAGTTCCTTCAGCAAGTGCCGTGCAAAACTCAGGCAGACGTCCTTCTCCGCGAGTTCGTCGCTCAGCCCCGCGCCGCGTTCCGTTCCGCCGTGCGCAGCGTCGATCACCGCAAAGAAGTAGCGCAACCCGTTGTCAGGGGCGGGAACGGCTGGAGGTAGGACGGACCCAGGTGGCACTTCCACAGTCCCCGATGCTAAAGGCGTTCCCACCGGTGCTTGCGCGGCTGGAGGCGGAACGCTCGGCTGGGCGGCTTTTGTCTGCGGTGCTCGACTCAACGTCAGCGTGCGTCCCTCGTTGCTGAAGTTTGCCAGCAGCGGTAGCGTGCTGAACACGGTCAGCACCGAGAGCCCGTTTGCCTCCTCATATTGCGCCGTGGAGATTACTGGATCGTCGAACCGGACGTAAGCCGCCGCAGGTGGCATGATCGGCTCGCGCGTAAACGTCAGGCGTACCTTGCCCGGTTCGCTGGCAATCGTTGGGCTTACGGGAGAAGTAAAGGTCAGTACCAGCACAGGAGGAGAATCTTTCCGCATCTCTTCCGTAAATCGCACCGCAACTTTGCCCACGAATAATCGCCGCGAGTCTTCATGGAACACCACGGGCTTGGTCCCCGTCACCTCCTGGATGAGCGCCCCGAGTCCGGAGACCGGCACCAATCCCCGTCCGTTCTCCAGGTGAAATGGAGCTTTCAGGTCAAACTTCTTTCCTTCAATTTTTGCTTGCGCCTGACCGTTGACAAATTCCGCGTCGCGAAGATCAAAACGCAGTTTCCATTTTGTGCCGTCTTTCGTAGCGGCCACTGTGCCCAGTGGCTCCAGCACTTCCACAAGGCCCACATACTCGCGCCCGTCCCGCTCGGCAACCGGCAGCGTGAAGCTGGTTACCGGGGAAAAAATGGCAATGCGTTTGTCTTGCGCGAAGGTGGGACGGCTCAGTGCCAGCGCGGCGAGGCCCAGAAGCCCTAGCCATCGCGGCCTAGTGCCATGACCGCGTGATATTAACAGCAAACTGAAACCTCCGGGTGCCCCGTCCTTGCCGCGTTCTTCAGCGGCAGGGCGGGGATTTTCCGTACGTAGGGCAGGACTACACAATCATTTGGTCACGCGACTCGTCCACCGCATAGATGGTCAAACCGTCCAGCATCTTCGGAAAGAAGTCCGTGGATTTCTGCGGCAAAACCTCTCCCGCAAAGGCAATGTCCCGTACCTGTTCCATGCGGCACGGATTCATCAGGAACGTAACGTTCGCCCCGTTACGCGCTCGGGCAATCGCCTCGCCCGTATCCCGTAGGTAGCTGAGATTTTCCTGATTCCGAATCGACTCCTCGGACAGCCCCAGCACTCCTTCCAGCAGCCCCTTGTGCAACTGCACCACATCGAGCGCCTGCTGCCGCAACGAGAAGCCGGTAAATACCGCCGTTCCCACCGACTTCGGCGAATGCAGCAAGAACGCCCGTGACGCTGTTACCGCTATCAAAGCTGTGCTGCATTTTCCAGATTCCCGCAGCACCGACGTCGCATGAGTCGCGCTGATCGTGGGGACAACTTCCTCCACGCTGAAGTGCTTGCGCGCGTCTTCGACAAACTTGTCCACCGAAAATGAGGCCAACCCATGCACCACCCGGTGCGTCGGTAGAATCACCATGCCCGGGCTATTCATGTTGACCAGCGTCATCATCACCGAGTCGTAGGGTGCTGGTCCCCGAGCCGCGCTCCCCGCCGCTCGCCGTTCGTTGCGATAGTTCAACGACGTCTCGTAACGATGGTGACCATCGGCAATGATCAACCGCTGGTCTTTCATTTTTTCCTGTACTGCGGCAATCACCTTGGGGTCGGACACCTTCCAAACCCGGTGCGTGACTTCATATTCATCTACCATCTCAATATCCGGAGTGGCCGCCGAAGCCAAAAGCGCGTCCACTTCTCCCGCGTCCGAATACAACATAAAAATATGGCCGAAGTGCGCTTTCGTCGCACGCAACAGGTTCAAGCGATCACTCTTTGGCTTCGCCAAAGTCTGCTCGTGCCGGAAGACCACTTCCGCTCCATACTCCTCAATCTGTCCCGCCGCAATCAATCCCCGCCGCTCAGCTTTTACCTCACTTCCGGGAACGGTAAACGACTGCGTATAGGTATAAAAGCAAGGCTCGGAGTCTGGCTTCAGAACCCCAGCCCCGCGCCAGTCCGCAAACGATTTGGCCGCTCGCGTGTAGACGCTGGACTGCTCGTTATCCGCCGCCTCCGCCTTCCCCAGAATGATGCGAACCAGGTTATAGGGGCTGGCGGCATAGTACTGGTCCTGCATGGCAGGCGTAATTTTGTCGTAAGGCTGGGTTACAGCTAGCTGTGGTTGAACCCGGCTTGGGTCATAACGAAGCGCGCGGAAAGGATGTAGGATCGCCATAATAGAGAAGAATTCTGCATTGTAGCAGGCGGACAGGAGCCATCACCGCCGCCGCGAGCACAGCCCAAATGCCTCTAGGGACGGGGTTTCCGCTGCTTCCGTCTTTTGTGCTAAACGGCCCACTTCGTGCATAGCGAGCTGTGGTAGGATTCGCCTTAACAGGCAAGGTTTGCGGGCTGCGCCGTGAAGCCCGGAATATCTCCCCCTGACGCTGCCATTGCCGGTCTCAGCCAATGGGTTCAGGCCTAGCCCATGTGGAGGACTTATGTTGTCACCACGGAATGGCACTCTGCTCAGAGCCTTCGCGCTCGGATTGAGTCTCGCGGCCTGCCTAGTCACGGCTGCTTGGTCCCAGAACCCCCTTGACGAACCGCACGTCCTGCCCCCAGCCCATCCCAAGCCATCGGACACCGGCGTGCCCCCTGCGATTCCTGTGGCGGTGTCTCCCGCCGGTTCTAGTTTAGGTTCTGTACCGAACGATCTGGTCACCTCCGCCGCCGTAAGAACGCGCGAGAAGCCCATCAAGGTCGGCGTTGAGCTGGTCCTTGTTCCCGTCACCATCACCGATCCGCTGAACCGCCTCGTCACCGGACTTGACCGCGAGAACTTCTCCATCCTCGAAGGCAAGGACCCGCAGGAGATCAAGAACTTCTCCAGTGAAGACGCCCCCGTCTCCATCGGCGTAATTTTCGACGTCAGCGGCAGCATGAGCAGCAAAATTGAAAAATCCCGCGAGGCCGTCGTCGAGTTCTTTAAAACCGCGAATCCGCAAGACGAATTCTTCATGATCGCTTTCGCTGACAAGCCGGAACAAATCTCCGACTTCACGCAATCCGTGGAAGACATTCAAGGCAAACTCGTCTTCACGGTCCCCAAGGGCCGAACCGCCTTGCTCGACGCTATCTACCTTGGCGTCAACAAAATGCGTCAGGCCAAATACCCCAAACGCGCGTTGCTGATTATTTCCGACGGCGGCGACAACCATAGCCGCTACACGGAAAATGAAATCAAAGCGCTGGTGAAAGAAGCCGATGTCATGATCTATGCCATCGGTATCTACGACCATTATTTTGCTTCCGATGAAGAACGGCTCGGCCCCGCTCTGCTCGGTGACATCACAGAACTCACCGGCGGTCGCGCATTCACCATTGATAATCCTAACGACTTAGGCGACGTAGCCACCAAAATCGGCATCGAACTCAGGAACCAATATGTCATTGGGTACCGCCCTAAGAACCCCACCCATGATGGCAAATGGCGTAAAATTAAGGTCAAGTTGATTCCCCCAAGGGGACTTCCGCCGCTGAAAGTTTATGCAAAAACCGGATACTATGCGCCTGTGGAATGATTTTTGGAGTCATCGTTTTACCCTGGCACAGATCGCCTTACTTCTATTCATCAGCGCAAATCTAACTGGTCAAGATGCAAATTCCAAACCAGTAACCAGTGTGCCGCCAATTGCGCCGACAGTTCAAGCTGCGGCCAGTTCTGGCAACCCCGCAACGCCGCAAGACTCAACCGCCCCAACCCCTTCCGTAGTGGAAAAGGACGAAGCGGGCATGTTTGTCCTGCACAAGAGCGTGGAAGAAGTTGCCCTCCATGCTACGGTGATCGACGAAAAAGACCACTTAATTACGACTCTGGACCGCGCCGCATTTGCCGTATTTGAAGACGGCGTCCAACAGGCCATCACCTCGTTTCGCCACGAGGATATTCCGGTCGCCATGGCCATCGTCATCGACAACTCGGGCTCGATGCGCGAAAAACGCGAGAAGGTCAATCAGGCCGCTCTCAATTTGGTTCGTTCCAGCAACGCCCAGGATGAAGTCATCATCGTCAACTTCAACGACGAAGAATTCCTCGATCAGGACTTTACTTCCGATATTGGAAAAATGAAAGAAGCCCTGGAGAAATACGATGCCCGCGGCGGTACCGCTCTCTACGACGCCATCGACGGCGCAGCCGACCACCTCAAGCGAAATGGCCGCCGCGACAAAAAAGTGATCTTCGTCGTGACCGACGGCGAGGATAACGCCAGCCGCGACACTCTTGAGCAAGCCGTCCAATCTCTACAGCAAGACGGCGGACCCACGGTTTACGCCATCGGCTTGCTCGGCGGTGAAAAAGAACGACGCGCCCGACGCGCCTTACAAATCCTGGCCCAGAAGACCGGCGGCATCGCCTTCTTTCCCAAAACGCTTGGCGAGGTTGATCAAATCAGCAAAACCGTCGCCCACGATATCCGCAACCAATATTCCATCGGCTACAAACCCGCCAATCCCAAAGGCGCCGGCGGCTATCGCGTAATCCGCGTCGACGCCCATGCGGCTGGATATCGCAAACTCTCCGTCCGTACCAAAAGCGGCTACTACGCCACTCAGAAACCCGCCGAGCAGGGTCAATAGTCATTAGGTCAGATGGAGGCACCGGCGTCCTCGCCCGTGCGCCTGTAAAAGCACTGCGGAATCTCGCTCTCCAGAAGGGAATTCTCCACCCGCACGGGCTAGGATGCCCGCGCCGCCATCGAATCAAATGGGCTTTGGTCAGGAACGAACGGACGTACGGTAAACTAACCTTCACGCCGGGATGACGGAACTGGCAGACGTATCGGACTTAAAATCCGAAGGGCTGTAAAGCCCGTGCGGGTTCGACCCCCGCTCCCGGCACCAAATTTTTAGATTTTGTGACACACCAACTGAATTGGCCAGTACGAGCGACCTATTTGGCGTGCAGTGCTGCGCTTACGTCTGAGCCGGAATGGCGACGTAAGCCTTTTCCTCAACCCTTTTTCTGTGTTCCCTTATTAGCCGATTCGCTCTGCCCATGGACGACTCCGCATCGTTATTATTCACGCCTGCGTCCGAGGCATCCTCAATCACTTCCGTAACTTCTACCCTGCCGACCGCAGTGCCTGTGATATTTGCCATCCTGTTGGGTTCTCCTTAGTGTCCCTACATTTTATTGTAACGGCCACGGGGGCGATTGGACGCACAGAGGGGTTACTTCAGGTCCATCGTATCCGCAAGCCCGTACTGCCCATCTCGACATCGCAGTGGGTTCTACTGAAACGTGTTACACGCCTCAATGGTCCCTTCGCTCATTCCCTTCTGAAACCATTCCGTCCGCTGTGCCGACGACCCGTGCGTGAACGAATCTGGGCTCACGTGCCCAGTGGACATCTTCTGCAAGCGGTCATCGCCCACGGCTGCTGCCGCCCCCATCGCGCTCTCCACATCTCCCGCCTCCAGCAGATGCCGCTGATCCGTGGATTTCGCCCATACCCCGGCAAAACAGTCCGCCTGCAATTCCATCCTCACGGACAACGCATTCGCCGCCCTGGAATTCTGTTCCTGCAACGCGCGCACCTTCCGGTCGATCCCCAGCAAATTCTGCACATGATGTCCCAGCTCATGCGCCAGCACGTAAGCCTGAGCAAACTGTCCGGGCGCGCCAAAGCGCTGCTTCAGCTCGTCATAGAAGCCGAGATCGATGTACACCTTCTGATCCTCAGGACAATAAAATGGCCCCGTTGCCGATTCAGCCCGCCCACATCCAGAAGAAGTCAGGTCGCGGTAGAGCACCAGCTTCGCGTGCTGGTAGGGAACTCCGTGCGCTTGCAGAATCGGTGCCCAATTTTTCTGCACGTCATCCAGCACGAACGACACAAACTGCACAGTCGGCTGTTCTTGCGCGTCACGCTGAGGGTCAACTTGGCTCTGCGTCTGATTCGGCATCACGCTTTGCCCGCCGCCCAGTAAGGCAAAGAAGTCCCGTTTGAAGAAAAGACTCAGCAGCAGAACGACAATCGTCCCGCCAATGCCCAGATGAATCCCGCCAAAGCCTCCGCCACCTCCACCGCCGCCACTCTCATCACGACGATCTTCCACATCCTCGCTATTTCCACCCGGCGTCCAACGCATGAGTCCTCCAAAACCCGGATTATACAAGCAGGGTTTGTGTGGCGCGGGCGCCCTCGCCCGCGCCACACATGCCGAACGGCCCGAGCTGCTTTGCGCTTTCAGGGAGGGAAGGGCTAGCATAGTGGGTCGTCGTCTGTTAAACCATTGGGAGAACTCACATACATGTTGCATTTCTGCGGTCATCGTTTCGTAGCACGTTTCGTAGATGGAATCTGCCTCAGCTTTGCCGTTGTCCTCCTGCTTTCCGCCCTTCCAGCTTCCGCTCAAAAAAACGCGAAGAAGCCCGATGTCGCCAAGGCGGACCCCGCAGCCAAGCCCGCAGAGAAGCCCAAACTCGATGATCTCCTCAAAGGCCTGAAGTACCGCGAAATCGGCCCCTTCCGTGGCGGCCGTTCGCTGACAGCCTCAGGCATCCCCGGCGACCCCAACGTCTACTACTTCGGCTCTACGGGCGGCGGCGTCTGGAAATCCACTGACGGCGCCATGACCTGGCAGCCCATCTTCGACGACCAAGGCACCTCCTCCATCGGCAGCGTGGCCGTAGCCCCATCCGATCCGAACGTCGTCTACGTCGGCACCGGCGAAGCTTGTATCCGCGGCAATATCTCCCATGGCGACGGCGTCTACAAAACCATTGACGGTGGCAAAACCTGGAAAAACCTCGGACTCAAAGATTCGCGCGCCATTAGCCGTGTCATTGTCCATCCCAAGAATCCCGACATCGCCTACGTTGCAGCCCTCGGCCACCCATTCGGCCCAAATCAAGAACGAGGCGTCTTTCGCACCATGGACGGCGGCAAGACCTGGGAGAAAGTTCTCTATAAAGACGAAAACACCGGCGCCATCGACATCGCCTTCGACCCGCACAATCCCAACATCCTCTTCGCATCGCTCTGGGAAGCCCGCCGCACGCCCTGGACTTTGACCAGCGGTGGCCCTGGCAGCGGCCTCTACCGCTCCAACGACGCCGGAGCCACCTGGAAGCGTCTCGAAGAACACGGCCTCCCCAAAGGCCCATACGGACGTATTGGCGTAGCCGTAGCCGCCAACTCCGAGCGCGTTTATGCCCTGATCGAAGCCAACGAAGGCGGCCTCTACCGCTCTGACGATGGTGGCGGCGAATGGCAGCGCGTCAATCCCAGCCGCAACCTCCAGCAGCGTTTCTGGTATTACGGCCATGTCACCGCCGACCCGCAAGATCCGGAGACCGTCTATTTCATGAACGTGGACTTCTACCGGTCGACCGACGGCGGACGCTCCGTGAATAAAGTGAAAGTCCCGCACGGCGACAACCACGGCCTGTGGATCGACCCGCTCAACACGCGCCGCATGATCGCCTCCAACGACGGCGGCGTAACCGTCTCACTCGACGGCGGCAAGTCCTGGAGTCGCGAAGACAACCAGCCGACGGCGCAGTTTTACCACGTCATCACCGATACCCGTACCCCGTACTACGTCTACGGCGCACAGCAGGACAACACCACCATCGCCATCGCCAGCCGCAGTGACGACGGATCCATCGGCCGCGCCGACTGGTATGCGGTAGGCGGCGGCGAAGCGGGCTACATTGCGCCGTACCCACCCGATCCCAATATCGTCTATGCCGGCGACTATCAGGGCACGCTCTCGCGTTACGACCGGCACACGGGCCAGACCAAGAGCGTCACAGCTTCCCCGGAACTCTCCGACGGACGCGGCGCGGCGATTCTGGACCACCGCTTTCAGTGGACCGCCCCGCTCATGATTTCTCCGCATGACCCCAACACGCTCTACCACGCGGGCGAGCGCCTCTTCAAAACTACCGATGCCGGCATGCACTGGGAAGCCATCAGCGACGACCTCACCCGCAACGACAAGAGCAAGCAACAAATTTCTGGCGGCCCCATCAACAAAGACGACACCGGCACCGAATACTACGACACCATCTTTGCAATTGCTGAGTCGCCAGTGACCAAAGACGAAATCTGGGCCGGCACCGACGACGGCCTCGTCCATATCACTCGCGACGGCGGCAAGAAGTGGACCAACGTCACGCCCAAAGAGCTTCCCGAGTGGAGCCGCATCAGCCTGATTGATCCCTCCCCACACGACCCCGGCACCGCCTACGTAGCCGTCGACCGCCACCAGAACGACGACTATCACCCTTACATCTTCAAGACCGCCGACTACGGTGCGACGTGGACCAAGCGCGTGAACGGCATTCCCGATGGCACGTTCGTCCGCGCCGTCCGCGAAGACCCCAAGAAAGACGGCCTGCTCTATGCCGGCACGGAAAGCGGCGTCTATATTTCCTTCAACGACGGCGCTGACTGGAAGCCGCTGAAGCTCAATCTGCCCACCGTGCCGATTCACGATCTCGTCGTCAAAGACGACGATCTCGTCCTAGCCACGCATGGACGTTCATTTTGGATTCTCGATGACATCGCCCCTCTGCGCGAGTTCACCGATGCCATCGCGCAGTCCGACCTGCATCTGTTCACCCCAGCCTTGGCGACTCGCTACCACGGCGGCGGTGGCGGTGAGGGAAAAAGTGGCTATGAAGCCAAGAATCCCCCGACGGGCGCGGTCATCGACTATTTTCTAAAAACAGAACCAAAAGGCGAAACCAAAATCGAGATTCTCGACGGCGCAGGCCAAGTCATCCGCAAATTTTCCAGCACCCGCGCCAATGACCTCGAAGAGCCGCTCGATCCCGAGTCCAAGAAGCCAGAAAAACAGCTCGATCCCAAAGCCGGCCTCAACCGTTTCGTCTGGGACATGCTGTATGAGGGGGCACGGAAAGTTCCCGGCTACTACTTCTTCGAATACGAAGTCGGTGCGAAAGGCCCGATGGCGTTACCCGGCAAATACCAAGTCCGTGTAACTTCAGGCGGTAAAACTGAAACCGCCCCGTTCGAACTCCGCGTCGATCCTCGCGTCAAAGTCTCAGCCGAAGACCTGCAAAAGCAATTCGAGCTGCGCATCCAAATCCGCGGGCAGCTCAGCCGCATCGCCGACGCCGTCGCGCAGCTCGAAGATGTCCGCGCTCAAGCCGACGGTCTAGCCACCCGCCTGCCAGATGGCGTTGACAACGACTCCATCCGCAAGGCCGCCGCAGAACTCAACCAAAAACTAGTCAAGGTCCGCGACGAGATCATCGAAAAACGCATCCAGGCCAACGAGGACTCCCTAGCCTTTCCAGCCAGGGTCGACATCCGCCTCTCTGCTCTGGCGTCCAGCATCAGTATTGAAACCGATTCCGCCCCCACCGAACCAGCCTTCCGCCAGTTTGAAAAGCTCAAGAAGCTGGTCGATGACCAGCTAATGGCTTGGACCGACCTGCAACGCACAGACGTGCCAGCCTTTCAAAAGCTGGTATCCGATAAAGGGATTCCAGCTGTGGTGGTAGCCCCCCCAGATCGCGCTCGTCAGCTCCAGGACCGCAAACCCTAACCAGACCTGGGTGCCCCGTCCTTGTCGCGTTCTTTGCGACAGGGCGGGGCTTTTGGGTGGCGCAGAGCTTCGATATTTACCGGTAACTGTTACCGTAACGCCACGTTCGAGCTACCGGATAGCACGTTCGGACCGTTGTCCCTCCAGCCTCCTCTTGCTACCTTCAATGCAACGAGCTACCTCACCCCCTAAGGTGGTCGTGGAATGGGGGAGTTATGAAAGCTCTCAACCTGATGTACGTCGCCGTAGGGTTTGCTGTAGCTCGCTGGATTTTCCAGCGCACACCAGCGCCGGTACTTGCGGTCGACCCGGTCCAAAAATTTCGTACCTCTGGCCTGCTGTAAATGTGAAAGCTGGGTGCGCGTGAGTCCCGTTGCTCGCCGCTTCGCGACACGCGCACCCGCTCACATTTTTTAGCTCGTGTGGCGCGGGCGCTCTCGCCCGCGAAGTCTGAAACAAACCCGCACTTCCGCCCTCCACCCGTCGTATTTCACCGCCAAGCTGGTTACTTTAGTGAGTTACCCACCCCTCCGTTTTCGTCACAGCCTCTCTGTCTAGCGCAAAATAAGAAGACACACCCGTGAAGCCGCATCGTCTCCAATTCGCGCTGGCCGTCATACTTTTCGCGTGCGCGGGAGCCGCGTGGCCTCAATCCCCCGGAGACACGCCCCTCGGCGATGTAGCTCGCAATATTCGCAAGGCCAAAGTCACGACCAAGCCCGCCGAAGTCCGCGTGGACAACGACAATTTCTCCAACATCATGGAAAATTCCGAAGCCCGGCGCATGAAGTTCATGCCGCCACAGCTCTCCCTCGGCTTTGGACCACTCTCTCCAGGAACCCCGTTCACCCCAGCGGACGTCAACTGTAGCCTGTCGTTCTCCGCGCACGGCATTCGCCTTACCGACGCGCTCGGCCCGGCACCGAACAACGAAAAGGACAAAGAGAAAGAGAAAGAAAAAGAGAAAAAGGGCAAAGACGACAAAGACGACAAAGACGACAACACCATCCCCGCCAGCGAAATCGCCAAGCTCGAAGGCCCAGCCACCATCGTCGGCGACTCTCTTCAGCTCTCCGTCTACAACGGCACCGGCTGGCAGATCGAAGAAATCACAGTCGGCCTGACCATCCTGCGGCATCCATCACAGTCGGCAGAGGCGCCCACCACAGGAAGACTCATACCCGCTAGCTCAGTCCAGATCGTGGCGAAACGATCCGACACCTTGATCCTCTACCACTTCAAGGGATCAGCAGCGCCCAATACCAGGGCGACTTTTACCCAGCCTCTCGGCATCACGCTCGGCACCGACCAGGAATGGCACTGGGCCATCATTGACGCCAAAGGCACCCCGCCGCAGGCGAGCAATCCGAAGATGAACGATCCTAAAATAAGCGATCTAAAAATCACCGACCTAAAAGCGCGCTAGCCCATCACCCGCGCCACATCCTCCGCCCGCCCACTCTTTACACTGCGATACGCCGCATCCAAAATCTCCTGATTGCGCCAGCCCTGCACGCCCGGAGCCGGAAACTCGCATTCACCGCGAAGCGCCGCCGCGAACGCATCCACTTGCAATCCGTAGGCTTCCGAATTAGAAACAGTCTTTGTTTCAACAGCTTTCCCGTTCGCGCGCAGCCGCAACTCGACAGGATGATCCACAGTCAACCCGTTGTCGGCTTGCAGCACTCCACCCTCGCCCACGACCTCCAGCGGTGTGCGATAGTCCGCCCGCGTCGAAACAATCACAGTCCCCAGCGTTCCTCGGGCAAACTCCAGCGTCATCGTTCCCGCCGCTTCCACTGCCCCCGAGCGTTCGTCAAACGCAGCCCGCGCCGTGACCCGAACCACCTCGTCTTGCAGTACGAAGCGCAGTGTATCCATGCAATGCACGCCAACATCGGCCATCGGCCCGCCCGCTGCCAGCTTTGGATCGGTGATCCAGGCTCGCCCGTGGCTCTGCGAGGAATAACAAAACTCCGATCTTGCATACACAGGCCGTCCAATCGCGCCCGCCGCAATCTGTTCGCGAAACCACCGCGTGCTCTCCTCAAAACGGAAAATATGTGCCACGCCCAGCAGCACCTTGGCCGTACTCGCCGCTTCCACCATCTGGCGACACTCGGCGGCGCTCATCGCCATCGGCTTTTCACACAGCACTGGTTTGCCGTGAGCAATTGCCGTCAGCGTGTCCGGCAAGTGCAACGAGTCCGGCGAAGTCACCAGCACCGCATCCACTTCCGGCGAGGCACACAATTCCGCCACCGAATCGAACGCCAAAGGAATTCCATACTCCGACGCCGTAGCCCGCGCCTTCGCCAAATCCCTGCGCTGCACCGCCGTCACCCGGCACTGTTTCGCCAACGCAAACCCCGGCATGAGCCGCCGCACCCCGTGTAGTCCAAATCCAATAATGCCAAATCGAATCATTCATCCACCTTGGCCGCCAAATCCAGCCGACGAACAGTTTACAATCGCAGCCATGCAGTCTGCCGCAAAACCGGCCACGAAATCTTTAGCAGGGAAGACGGCCCTGATCACCGGCGCCGCCCGCCGCCTCGGTCGCGCCTCCGCCCTCGCCCTGGCCGAGGTCGGCGCCAATGTCGCCATCACCTACCGTAAATCCGACCGCGAAGCCCGCCAGACCGTCGCCGAGTTACAAGCCCTAGGCGTTCAAGCCGCCGCTTTCCCCTGCGACATCACCGACGAACTCAGCGTCCGCCGCATGATCGCCGCCACTGTCCAGCAATTCGGCCATCTCGACATTCTCGTCAACAACGCCGCCAACTACGAGACCGCTGCCTTCAGCAAAATCACGCTCGCCCAATGGGACGCCATTTTCGCCACCAACGTTCGCGGTCCCTTCCTCGTCTCCCGCGAAGCTCGCGCTGCCCTCGCCAAAACTCGCGGCAAGATTATCAACATGGGATCGCTCGGAGGCCTTCGCCCCTGGGCCGATCACGCCCACTACTGTTCCTCGAAAGCCGCGCTGCACATGCTCACCCGCGTCATGGCCAAAGCTCTGGCTCCCGAAATTGCCGTGAACGCCGTAGCGCCCGGCATGATCGATCTCGGCGAAAAAGCCGCCGCCGCTTTCATGCGCAAGATGGCGAAGAAAACTCCCATGCTCCGCAACGGCAAAGCCAGCGACATCGCGCAGGCCGTTCTTTTCTTCGCGCAAGCCCCGCACTTCATCACCGGCCAAATCCTTGCCGTCGATGGCGGACTCGAGTGGGCCTGATCGTTTTCACCCGGTGAGGTGCGACCGGTTTTCAACAGATCGGTGCAAAACCTTGTGGAAAAACTCGAAACTACACCACTAAAGTTTTTGTTAAAGCACTGTTACACAGATTGCACTGCGGAGAGTGCTACGACTTATGTTCACCACGAAAACGACGTTCAAATCGTAGCTTGCTGGTGCCTGCCCTTGTCGCGGTTTTGTTTTTTACGATAGGACGGAGATTACAGCAAAAAGTTTTTGGGTGGCACAGCCCTAGCGCTGCGATCCAAGTTCTGTTTTGAACAGCGGCTTGAGCCGCCAAGGAAAGATTTTGTATCAGGTCACGGTTTCAAGCCGTGCCACTCTGATCCAGAAAAATTGCGAGCTTCAGCCCCGAGGGCTCATTAAATGCCTGGAGAGCAATATATAAACCAGTGCAAGTAACCTGAGCTTACTGCCGCTTCCGCACCGCGGAGTGCGCCAGCGTATTCGCCTCGGCATTCTTTTCCCGCCCCACGTGCGAAATGGAAAAATCCAGCGTCCGCGCTAATTTCCGGCAAGTCCAGTGCAGCGAATAGAGCCGAGCGCTCCGGCACTGATACTCCCCTGTCATCTGCTTCACCACCACTTGCGAATCCGAATACACGTGCAGGCGCCGCGCTTTTAAAGCCAGGGCACACTGCAGCGCCTCCATCAAAGCAACGTATTCAGCAACATTATTATCCTGCCTCCCAATCCACTTGGCGATTCGAATCGGGCCGGCCTCGGCGCCATTCAGCACTACTCCTACGCCGGACGGCCCCGGATTTCCCAGTGAGCCGCCATCTATATATGCCACCAAGTCTGCCATGCTCTGGTCCGCTACTCGATTTTCCCACCTTGAAGCGCGCGCAATTTTTTGCCAAAATTCAAAATTCACCCAAACCGGCGCCAGCCAATCTTTCGATCTTACCCCCGTCCTGTGCATGACCCTGTGCAAAAGCAGGCGGAATTTCACAAACACTTCATCAACCAGTAACAATTTCAACAGCTTGCAACCACCCAAAATTTCCGCCAAAATTTTCGCGATTGCACCGAAAAACGGCGTTGACTTTTCTGCTCCAACTATTTAACTTCACTCTCGTCGACGGCTGAAAGGGTTGGCGAAAGTAACATTTTGCCAGTCCGAAGTAGGCTGAGTGATCGGTTCGAAGAGGCGACTCGACGAACTTCCAAACCTGAAAAAACCGACTGCCCTGCGAGGTGTAGTTGGGGTTGGGAACCGCGAAAGCGGTGTTCACATCAAGGGCTGTGACGGTACATGCATCCACGCTGTTAGCTCCCTCGCAGGAGCTGGCGGCTAGAGCATAACCAATGTCACAGCCTTTTCCATTGCTACTTCCACTCCCTTGCCGCTTCCTCTCCCCTGGGCATGCAATCCTCCCAAAGAGATTCGTCATCCCGACCAACGGGAGAGCCTGCCTTAAGCTTGCCGAAGAGCCTGCCCTGAGCTACGTCGAGGGGGGATCAGCAGTAGCTCAAGGGCTTCGCCGAGGGAGACTAGGAACAACTTCCCAGAAGCCGACTTCTAGCCCGCTTGGTGCATCGCTCCCTCGCGCCGATTGGATCGCACAAAGCCTTCTGGCCGCCGCGCCGCGGATGCCATAGCTTACACTCAAACTACATGCTCAACCGGGGCTATGCCTACACCACAATCATCAGCAGCAAATACCATGGACAAACGCTGCTCGCACACCTGGCAAGCCTTTATCCCCACTCAACCCCACAAGCTTGGCAACAAAAATTGGACAACGGCGAAGTCACCCTCAACGGCATCACCGCCATTGGAAGCGAGTCGATCACTGTAGGCCAAACCCTTGTCTGGAACCGTCCACCGTGGATGGAACCAGACGCCCCTCAGCACTTCGAAGTCCTGTTTGAAGACCCGTATCTGTTGGCCGTCAATAAACCCAGCGGCCTGCCCACCCTGCCCGGCGGCGGCTTCCTGGAAAACACCCTCCTGCGCTTGGTGCAAAGGCAAACCCCCAACGCAAACCCTGTTCACCGGTTGGGCCGAGCCACCACTGGCATCGTCCTGTTCGCCAAAA